>JAFDFH010000227.1 GCA_019309945.1 Deltaproteobacteria bacterium | reverse complement strand
GATTTTATAATCCCAGACCGGCTTGACCAATGGCTGCATGAGGGTCACATGCCGGTAACCGTTGCCGATGGATTTTACATAGCCCCATTTTTCAAACATGTGGTGGGTGTCAGGCAGCAATATGTCGGAAAACCATGAAAATTCGGAAGCATTGGTGGTGATGTGAACGAGGAATGGAATTTTTGATAACGCCCGCTCCCAGCGTTCAGGTTGTCCGCATGAAAAGGCAAAGTTGTTCATATAGCCGATGGCCACTTTGATCTCATTCGGATCGCTATTCAATATTCCATCAGCGGCGTTATTGGTCACCACCGCCGATCCAGGTTTGCCGCTTTTAATGGCAGGAAACTCAAGGCGTCCGCGCTGATCGATTTTTTCATGCTTTTTGCCCTTTTTGGCGATGTCATCCATGAAATCATCAGGTTTTGGAAACTTTTTTGTGTATTCTTTGTTGGATTGAAGGGTTCCGCCTACATTGTCGACACCTCCGGTCAGCCCGTTTAAGGCGTGGCAAATCATGCTAGTATAGCCGCCGCGAACCTGCATCACCGGCCCTCCGCCAACCCAGGAGATGCAATGGGGTGCCGCCTTGCCATACTCGACAGCGACGCGTTGAATCTGATCCGCCGAAAGGCCGGTGCGTTCGGCTGCCCATGCGACGGTTTTGTCTTTCAATTCTAGATTCCACCATTTAATCAAACCATAGGTGTATTTTTCCTCAAAGTCCTCTTCGTTAACTTCCTGGCCAGCCACAAAACGATTTTTTCCGTCGATGAAGTCTCCCACAAATTCACGATACCAGAGTCCCTCGGTTAAAATGACATGGGCGATGGCCGCAGCCAGGGCACCATCTTGGCCAGGCTTAACCGGTAGCCATTCGTCAGCTTTCGTCGCCGTAGCCGACAGTCTCGGTTCTACAACGGCAATTGTAGCCCTACCGATTACATCTCCCCAAACACTTGTGTAATAGGACACCTGCCGATTGGCTGCCACCGGGTCTGCACCCCAAATAAGGACATACCGTGAATTGGTAACATCGTATTGCCGGTAACCCCAGTATCCTTCAGTATAATAAGGACCGAACTTTTCGGCTTCAGCACAGATGGCGCTGTGGGAAATATTGTTAGGAGAACCGATGATTTTTGTCATTCGGTCATACAGCACATCTCGCATATACGAGTAACGACCGCGCATCAGCATGTATTTGTGAGTTTCGTTGTTCTTTCTGAGCTCCATGATCTTATCGGCAATGGTGTTGAGCGCCTCATCCCATGAGATAGGAACAAACTTCGGATCCTCGTTGCGTCCTTTTTTCGGGTTTGTTCGTTTCATGGGGGTTTTTATGCGATCTGGATCATACACTTGCTGCAAGCCGAGATGGGACCGAGGACAACCTTCGCCATTATTTACTTTTGAGTTGGGATTTCCCCTGACCTTCACGGCCCGGCCGTCGATGACATAGACTTGCTTGGAACACCATGAAGTACATCCTTGGCAGGTCGAGGCTTTCCATTCTCCCATTTCACCCGCCGAAACTTCGCCAGCAGTCGCCAGAGCTTTGAACGAAGGCGTCAGGCCCCCTAACGCGACGGTAGTGCCGGTCGCCACTGTGGCCTTCTTCATGAAGGATCTTCTTGTCATTATAAAATCACCAAGAAAATCACTCACAAACGATTGGATATTGTTTTTTTCCTCTTTCATATTTCCTCCATTTGGTTTCTAGTAGTAAAAAGGAGAAGAGTATATTTTGCCTTTAGAATTATGACTTAAAGCTGAGTTGTATCAATCGTCCGAAATATTTTCCTCTTCGTAAATGCTTTTGATCCAAAAAGAAAGGTGATCCTGTTATGACTCTTACTTTAAAAAATTATTTTGTTTCATTTGTCTAAAGAAATCATCTGCGTCTTTTTTTTGCCTTGCAATTTCCTGTAGTTCCCAGAAGACCTTCTTCTCAACAGAACCTTCTTCAGCAAATCTTAAATCTCTGATTTCATCTAAACTTAATTTATTATCCTCGAATTTTTTTAAATACTTTTCCAATAATTTTTTCATTTTCACCTTTTATTTTCTTAACTTAAATTGCGAATTCCTGATTGCCCACATTTTTTCATAAAAAGTTGTTTACAGATTTTACCGCTTTCTTGCCAATATTTGGGCCATAAGACTGTTTATCCGGTATTGTGATATCTGTAAAGATTTTAGGGTTGAAATTCGTGCGATACATAGCAGGTATCAACACCTTTGGAGGAGTTTTAAGCCCTTTATTTTTGTCCTTTTGATATTGTAACATTATTTCCTACTGTGCTTAAGGAGAAGCTCGGCTATCTCCTTATGGCCTTCAATAATTGCAAACATCCGAGGAGTAGAGCCTTCTTTATCACTTGCGTTAACATCCGCCCCCTTGGCAATGAGAAGCTCGGCTACCTCCTTGTGGCCTTTAAGAGCCGCAAAGTGTAGAGGAGTTAAGTCTTGGTTTTCTTTGACGTCAACTTCCGCGCCCTTCTCAAGGAGAAGCTCGGCTACCGCTGTGTAGCCCACAATAGCCGCAAAGTGTAGAGGAGTATAACCGGAGTTATTTTTAGCGTTAACATCCGCACCCATGGAAATGAGAAGGCCAGCTTTCTCCATTTTGTTGTTCACAGCCGCTATGTGCAGAGGAGTATTGCCGTATTCATCTTTGACATTAACATCAAGAGTTCCAGTGGCACATCCAAATACACTCCCCAGAAGCAAAATCACCAAAACGGCAATAAGAATTTTTTCACTGGTCATGGCACTCCTCCTTTTGGCACATCTCCAACATTATGGAGAGTATATTGCTGGCAAAAAAAACAATAAAAATTAGATAGCGAAAAGTGAATTGAGAATGAGGTCAGCACAATAATAGATGTTTCACAATGGAAACTGAGTAGAGATAGAGGTCTGATTTCAAAAGAGAATCAATCTCAATACACTATTTTAAAACTTTGATTGCGTCAATAAAATAATGATTATAGATATTTATATTACATTGTGGTATTAATTAATGGGATGAATCGATGGAAAGAAGGGATATAATTGATTGCAGATATCTTACCAGTATTCACAATACGCTCTTATTACAGATATCGTATAAAAGCCATTGTCAAGTCAAGTTTCGTTTAAGGTTCACGGCAATCTTTTCTTTAAACTAAACAACCTACCGGTTATGTGAAAAAAAATATATACAAATATTGCTTGGCTATTTATCTGGATTTACACCAGACCTGTTGGGTATGGAGTTGGGTATGGTCTTCTTGGGAAATAAAAAAGGACTTAGAAAAATGTCTAAGTCCTTGATTTTATTGTGGCGGGAGTGACGAGACTTGAACTCGCGACCTCCGGCTTGACAGGCCGGCGCTCTAACCAAACTGAGCTACACCCCCACATGGTAGGCGGAACAGGGCTTGAACCTGTGACCCTCGGCTTGTAAGGCCGATGCTCTCCCAACTGAGCTACCCGCCCATATACTTTTGACCGGTTTATCCGTTTTTTCAAAGAATGATATCGCTAACAATTTAACAGTACTAAGTCAAGATTAAATTGCTCTTTAAAAATCTCATTCAAAAAAATCGATTTAGATTAAAGACGGTCTTTGCTCCTGATCAATCTCCTTGGGCATGATTTCAAGTGGTATATCGTCTTCTTGAAAAATCTTATCCCCCTCATCCAAAATTAAAGCATGAGGCAGCACTTCGTCCATGTGCTCCACCAAAACAATTTCAACCTCTTTTAAAACCTTAGCCGGTATATCCTTCAAATCCTTTTCGTTCTCTTTGGGAATAACAACTTTCTTGACTCCACCCCTGTGAGCGGCCAGAATTTTCTCTTTCATTCCGCCGATAGATAGAACACGCCCTCGCAATGTGATTTCACCTGTCATGGCTACATTATTGTAAACAGGCCGCTTGGTTAAAGCCGAAACAAGAGATGTACACATTGAAATCCCTGCCGAAGGGCCGTCCTTTGGAATAGCGCCTTCAGGTATATGGATATGAATGTCAAATTCCTTGTAAAACTTTGTATCGATGTCAAGGATCTCGGTACGAGATCGGACATAGCTGACGGCTGCCTGAGCAGACTCTTTCATCACGTCTCCCAGTTTGCCGGTCATAATAAGCTTCCCCTTGCCGGGCATAATCAGGGTTTCGATACATAGCAATTCCCCGCCCACATGTGTCCATGCAAGTCCTGTCACAATACCGATCTGGGCTTCCTCTTCTATCTGACTTTCCTTGAAGCGAGGCGCACCTAAGTATTTCTGCACAGATTTTGCCGTTACCTTGAATATGGTTCTCCCTTTTTTCTTTAGTACCTCACGTGCGATTTTGCGGCAGATCGAAGAAATTTCACGTTCAAGATTTCTTACTCCTGATTCTCGTGTATATCTCCTGGTAATTGTAAGAACAGCATTTTTTGAAAAATGCAAATTCTTATCTTTAAGTCCATTCATCTCGATCTGTTTTGATATAAGAAAGTCTCTGGCGATAAAATATTTTTCATACTCTGCATAGCCGGGCAAACGAATAATCTCCATTCTGTCCTGTAACGGTAGCGGTATTTCAGGCAGCGTATTGGCAGTGGTGATAAAAAGGATGTCTGAAAGATCGTAATCTACATCCAGATAATGGTCGTTGAAGCCGTAATTCTGTTCCGGGTCAAGAACCTCTAAAAGGGCGGCCGAAGGATCACCCCGAAAATCCATACTCATTTTATCAACTTCATCAAGGCAAAATACCGGATTATTAACACCGACTTTTTTAAGTGACTGAATAAT
>JAFDFH010000031.1 GCA_019309945.1 Deltaproteobacteria bacterium | reverse complement strand
GATGCCTGGTGACAATGTGAGCATATCGGGGGAGTTGATTACGCCGATAGCGATGGAGAAAGAGGTTCGGTTTGCGATCAGGGAAGGTGGCCGGACAGTTGGTGCGGGTGTGGTTAGTGAAATAATCGAGTAAGCGGAGAGGGAGTCTACTTGTGAGAGCAATTGTTCAACTTGCGTGTGCCGAGTGCAAAAGAAGAAACTATACCACAACAAAAAACAAACGGACCACACCGGATAAGATCGAGTTCAGAAAGTATTGCAGGTTTTGCCGGAAGCATACGCTTCATAAAGAAACTAAATAGTGCCCCAACGAAAACTAGGATTTTGCGATAAGATCAAGGAAGACGAAAATTTTAACCACAGTAATACTGGTAGTATTGCGAGGATTAAAATTTGAGATTGGCGCAGATATTGGCGGAAAAGACAGTTTTCGTTCAGGCACTAAATAAGTATTTGACCATAACCCTTGGTTTTCGGTCAAGCCTGCCATAACGGGACGAAATACGCCTGATTTTATAAAACTTGGTCGAAACCCGAAACAATGACAGAAATCAACATGCTCAAATGACAAGAACATTGAGTTTTTATCACGTTCGTTTGGGGCAATTTCGCAAATTACCTATTATCAATTAGGCATGCAGGCCAGTAGCTCCAACGGTAGAGCGTCGGACTCCAAATCCGGGTGTTGGGGGTTCGAATCCCTCCTGGCCTGCCAGATTAATTGGCGAGCAAAGATCAGGGTTTGAAGCCCAAAGAATAAATGGATCCTGTCCGATTAAAGGTTGAGCATTTACCATTTTAGGAGCGCTATGGGCCGGTTGCAGAAGAAAAAAACCTCAAGCAAAAAGAAGAAGAAACAGAGCGTTAACGCGGTGGTGTCACCCAGGCTGGACGGTGAGCGCGCTGTGAAGAAAGCAACGATGCTTTCAGATTCTTCCAAGGAAGTAAAAAAAAGGCAGGTTTTATCCCCGCAGAAGACTTCAAGTGTAACCCGAAATGTTCCAGTAAAACAGAAAAATTTTCTGGACAAGATCGTGCAGTTTCTCAGAGAAGTGAAAGTGGAACTTAAAAAGGTGACATGGCCTACGCGCAAACAGACGATTGGCTCTACTGTTGTTGTAATCATTCTTGTCCTGATCGTATCACTTTTTCTGGGAGTGGTCGATATCGGTTTGTCTAACCTGGTCCGTGTCGTTCTTAAATAGGGTCCATCCAGAAACGGTCTTTTTGCCCGATCTCTGCGTTTTGCCCGATCTCTGCGTTATGCTCAAAATTTTATCCTCGGAATATCAACTATATGCCTGCGGTAAAATTTTTCGCATGCCTTGATCTCGAACAAAAATCCTCGTTTCTGGACGAACCCTAAATAAGATTTTGGAGGGTAAAAGAGTGGCGCTTAAATGGTATATCGTCCATGTATATTCAGGGTTCGAAAACAAGGTCAAAACGGCCTTGGAAGATCGAATCGCAACTTCCCCACACCCTGAGAAATTCGGTGAAATACTCGTACCCACCGAGCAGGTGGTCGAACTTGTTAAAGGCAAAAGAAAAACATCTTCCCGCAAGTTCTATCCCGGATATATACTCGTCAGGATGGAACTCGATGATGAGACATGGCATATCATCAACGATACGGCCAAGGTTACCGGGTTTTTAGGCGGAAAAGATAAACCGGCGCCCATCTCCGATAAAGAGGCCGAGCAAGTCCTAAACCGAATGGAAGCGGGCAAAGCTAAACCGCAGCCTAAATATTTATTTGAGTCCGGTGATGAGATCCGTGTGATCGATGGACCATTTACGAACTTTAACGGAATCGTGGAAGAAGTTAATCCTGAGAAGGGCAAAATACGAGTTCTGGTGAGTATATTTGGCCGCTCAACGCCAGTGGAATTGGAATTTGTTCAAGTCGCAAAATTATAAATACAGGATTTCGAATTTATCTGCCGCGATGAATCACAAAAAAACAAAAACCAATTACGAAAACACGAAAGCGCTAAAGCACGAAAGTAGAATGAATTTTTCATGTTTTTCAATTTTTGTTCTTTCGCAATAATAATTGAGAAATATAAATAAAATCAGCCTTTTTGGATCCGGTTGGTCCGGGTTAGGAGTAAAGAGAGAAAATGGCAAAAAAGGTTATTGCTCAGATAAAACTGCAGGTTGAGGCCGGCAAAGCCAATCCATCTCCTCCCATCGGCCCTGCTTTGGGGCAGCATGGCGTTAACATCATGGATTTTTGCAAGGCTTTCAATTCCCGTACGGCAAATGATGAAGGCATGATCATACCGGTTGTGTTAACGGTTTTTCAGGATCGATCGTTTACGTTTATCACCAAAACACCCCCTGCATCCATGCTATTAAAGAAAACAGCAAAGATAGCGAAGGGTTCAGGTGATCCCAAACGTGAGAAAGTCGGTCGGGTTACCCGTCAACAGGTGGAGGAGATCGCCAAACAGAAAATGGTTGATTTAAACGCGAATGATCTGAATGCCGCCTGCAGGATCGTAGAGGGGACCGCCAGAAGCATGGGGATTGAGATCGATTAAGCAAAGTCGCACTGGCGCGTCGCGAGTTAAAAAAAGACGAACCCGTTGTTCGAAACAGGTGACGAAGGAGTGAACAAAAAATGGCGAAGCGGGGCAAAAAATATACAGAGTTCACAAAAAAGATGGATGCTCAGATGAAGCATGATTTTACCGAAGCGGTCAAGGTAGCAGTCGACTCCTCCTATGCCAAATTTGATGAAACGATTGATCTTGCGGTTCGGCTCGGAGTTGATCCGAGGCACGCGGAACAGATGGTTCGGGGTACAGTCGTTTTGCCGAATGGGCTTGGGAAAGAAGTAAAGGTGCTCGTTTTTGCAAAAGGTGAGAAGGAAAAAGAGGCCCTTGAAGCAGGTGCCGATTTTGTCGGGAATGATGATTTAATAGAAAAAATAAAAGGCGGCTGGTTAGACTTTGACAAGGCCGTTGCCACACCCGATGTGATGGGTTCGGTGGGAAAGATAGGAAAGCTTCTTGGCCCCCGAGGACTCATGCCTAATGCTAAAGCAGGAACTGTTACATTTGATGTTGCCAAGGCCGTCACTGAACTCAAGGCCGGCAAGATAGATTTCAGGGTGGAAAAAGCCGGCATCGTCCACGCCCCAATGGGCAAGGTCTCTTTTGGGGTAGAGAAAATTGTTCAAAATATAGCGGCCTTTGTAGGAACAATCATTCGTCTCAAACCGGCATCCAGCAAGGGGACGTACGTAAAGAGTGTTGTTGTTTCAACAACGATGGGCCCTGGAATTAAAATCGATACAGCCTATATCAAGGACTTGATCATCTGATTTTATTCATATTGACACTGAAGTTCCGGCCTTCCCTGCCTAGGTGCAAGTCAAGCTCAAGCTTGACCTATAACCCGGTTAAATATCAAAACAGGTTTAACGGGGCAGGTAAAATTGAACGTTTTGCAAAGGTTTCAAAAAGATCTTTTTACGAAAGTGTTGCTTTTAATTTTTCTGTCAAAGACCGTGGGCACACCGAAACATTAGTGGATGAAGCGTGTTTAATTGGTTTTACCGGCCTACCTAGACAGTTTGCTGATAGCTGCTATTGAATATTCGTTAAGAAAGCTGAAATTCTTATATAAACAACAGCAAATTACAGGTTGCCCCCGGTTTTTTCAGACAATGGAAGGAGGTGGGTGTAAGTTTGAATATAGATGAAAAGAAAAAAATTGTTGAGGATCTGAGTGCAAAATTCACAAGATCCAAGGTTGTGATCGTTACCGATTACAAAGGACTCGACGTATCAACCATGAATGATTTGCGCCGAAAACTTAGAAACGCTGACATTGAATATCGGGTAACCAAAAATACGATTCTTATCCGGGCTTCCGAAGGGACCGATGTCGCCCTGATCAAGGACTGTTTTAAAGGTCCCAACGCAGTCGCCTTAAGTTATGATGATCCGGTTGCGCCTGCAAAAGTGCTGACCCTGTTTGCCAAAGACCATAACATGCTTGAAATTAAAGCTGGTGTTTTAAACGGCAATGTGCTTGATGCTCAAGCAATTCAGGCGCTGTCAGCCCTCCCGACTCGCGAGGTGCTGCTTGGTCAGGTATTGTCAGCCATGCAGGGCGTTCCGTGTGCACTGGTGAATGCGCTTAGTAACATACCCGGCAGGTTATTGAATGTACTACAAGCGATCAAGGACCAGAAAGCGGCTGCATGAGGATAATCGTTTAAAATAATAACCCATTTTTCTATTTGCAGTTCTTAAATGGAAAAGTGCGTAGAACTGTTTTACTTAAGATAATTTTGAAAGCAAAACTGGAGGAAAAATAAAATGGCGGATATTACAAAAGAAGATGTAATTGATTTTATAGCAAGTATGTCGGTGCTCGATCTGTCAGAGTTAGTTAAGGAATTGGAAGATAAATTCGGTGTTTCCGCAGCTGCCCCGGTTGCTATGATGGCAGCCGCACCTTCCGGCGGTGCGGCCGGTGCTGAAGAAGAAGAAAAGACGGAATTTGACGTTATCCTGACGACCATCGGTGACAAAAAAATCCAGGTAATTAAGGAAGTCCGGGCGATTACCGGCCTTGGGCTGAAAGACGCGAAAGCCTTGGTGGATGAAGCACCCAAGCCCGTCAAGGAAGGTATCCCGAAAGATGAGGCCGAAAAAATCAAGAGTCAGCTGGAAGAGGCCGGAGCCCAGGTCGAGCTGAAGTAATACAGGCCAGGCCAGTCAATAACCCGTAACCCGATGAATTGGAGAAGCCATGTCGGAAATGTTTTCGGCAAATAAGCGTATAAGGAAAAACTTCGGTAAGATTCAAAGGATCGTCGAAATCCCGGACCTTATCGGGATGCAGCGAGAATCCTACAAACGGTTCCTGCAGATCGATGTCCCCCAGGAAAAACGTCAAGATATTGGTTTGCAGGCTGTTTTCAAGTCCGTGTTCCCCATAAAGGACTTTACCGGAAGTGCTTCCCTTGAATTTGTGTCTTATAAATTTTTGGATGTTAAGCATAGTGTCGAGGAATGCATTTACAGAGGGATGACATACGAATTGCCCTTGCGTATCACGGTCAGGCTGGTTGTCTATGATGTTGATAAAGAGACCGGATCTTCCAATATCCGTGATATAAAAGAGCAGGAAATCTATTTTGGAACGATTCCTTTAATGACCGCGAAGGGTACATTTATCATCAATGGTACGGAACGGGTCGTCGTCAGCCAGCTTCACCGTTCGTCCGGTGTATTTTTTGATCATGATAAAGGGAAAACACATTCAAGCGGCAAAATTATTTATACTTCCAGAATCATTCCGGTAAGGGGATCTTGGATTGACATGGAGATCGATCCTAAAGATATTGTTTACATAAGGATCGATAGACGGCGAAAGTTTCCGGTTACCCTTCTTTTCAAGGCCTTCGGATATTCGACCGAGGATCTTCTGAACTATTTTTATCACACGGAGAAGATTATTGTTCGTGGAAAGCGATTTTTAAAGGAGTTCGGGGGAGATTTCCTTAAAGGACAGCGGGCCAGCAAGAATATCAAACATCCTGAAACCGGCGAGGTCATCGTTGGCAAGGGGCGGATGTTTTCCAAGCGATCGATCAAGCAGCTAAAATCCGCTAATGTGGAAATGATACCGATAAATATTGAGGATGTTCTCAACCGGGTTTTTGCGTTTACAATTTTAGATCCGCAAAGTGGAGAACCGATCGCAAAACCCAACGATCTTGTTGATGAGGAAACTCTAGCCAAGTTGAAAGATGCCGGTATCACTCAGTTTGAAGTGCTCTTGATTGACGGCATGTCCAGCAGTGATTCGATCCGCAAGACAATTCTGCTGGACAAAGTTGAGACCCAAGAGGAGGCCATGATTGAGATATACCGACGGCTGAGGCCGGGAAATCCGGCAACACCGGAGGTAGCACATGATTTCATTGATCACCTCTTTTTTAGGTCATCCTACTACGACCTTTCCGGTGTGGGCCGGATGAAGATCAATCTCCGACTGGGGATTGACACGCCGGTTCACGTAAGAACACTCAGGAAAGAAGATATCCTGCTGACGGCCAAAACCCTTATAAAGCTCCGGGATACGCAAGGGGTGGTTGACGATATCGATCATCTCGGGAATCGTCGTGTACGTGCCGTCGGTGAACTTCTCGAAAATCAGTATCGCATCGGCTTGGTTCGTATGGAACGTGCCATTAAGGAACGGATGAGCCTGCAGGAGGTCGATGCGCTCATGCCCCATGATCTGGTTAATCCGAAGCCGGTTTCTGCGGTTGTCAAGGAGTTCTTCGGAACCAGTCAGCTCAGCCAGTTTATGGATCAGACCAATGCGCTTTCAGAAACAACGCATAAACGGCGGTTGAGTGCACTTGGTCCCGGCGGATTGACCCGCGAGCGTGCCGGTTTTGAGGTAAGGGATGTGCACCCATCTCACTATGGCAGGATCTGCCCCATCGAAACGCCGGAAGGCCCCAACATCGGCCTTATTGTTTCCCTTAGCACTTACGCACGCGTAAATGAATTTGGATTTATTGAAACACCCTACCGTGTGGTTAAAGATGCGAAAGTTACGAATACAGTTAAGTTCCTGAGCGCCTTTGAAGAAAAGGAACACCCGATTGCCCAGGCGAGTGCGCCTCTTGATAACCAGGGGGGATATGTTAATCCGCTCGTAACATCGCGGGTAGCGGGTGAATATTTGATGGTGAGACGTGAGGATATCGAGTTGATGGATGTTTCTCCGAACCAGCTGGTGAGCGTTTCCGCCTCCCTCATCCCCTTTTTGGAAAATGACGATGCCAACCGGGCGCTAATGGGATCAAACATGCAGCGGCAAGCCGTTCCCCTGGTAACGAACCAGGCGCCATTAGTGGGTACAGGCATCGAGGGGGTGGTAGCGAAAGATTCAGGGGTTACCATCGTGGCCCAACGGGATGGCGTGGTAGACGATGTGGACGCTTCTCGTATTGTTGTGAGGCATGATTCCACAGACGATCGTTTCGAAAGGCACGTGACGATTTATAATCTATTAAAATTCGTACGTTCCAATCAGAATACATGCTTCAACCATCGCCCTGCCGTCAGAAAGGGTCAACAGATTAAAGCCGGGGAGATAATTGTAGACGGACCCGCAACCGACCGGGGTGAATTGGCGCTTGGCAAGAATGTCACCGTGGCATTTATGCCTTGGGGCGGTTATAATTTTGAAGATTCGATTTTGGTCAGTGAAAGACTGGTTCGGGACGGTATCTATACCTCTGTTCACATTGAAGAATTTGAAGTGACAGCCAGGGATACCAAGCTTGGAAAAGAAGAAATTACCCGTGATATCCCGAATGTTGGAGATGAAGCCCTGAAGAATCTGGATGAAAGTGGCATCATCAAACTTGGCGCGGAAGTCACGTCGGGAGACGTTATAGTGGGAAAGATTACACCCAAGGGTGAGACTCAACTTTCCCCCGAAGAAAAACTTCTGCGGGCCATTTTTGGCGAAAAGGCGGGGGATGTAAAAGATACTTCTTTACGGATACCACCAGGTGTCGATGGTATTGTCATTGATGCCAAGGTATTTTCGAGAAAGGGTGTTGAAAAAGATAATCGGGCGCATTTGATCGAAGATGAAGAGATTGCAGACCTGGAAAAAGACAGAGATGATGAGCTTCGGATCATTGAGGAAATGGCTCGCGCACGACTTGAAGAATTGCTGGCCGGTCAGAAATGTGAAGCATCCCTGAAAAAAGGTAAGAAGGTTTTGATTGCAAGGGACAGTACGATAGATCTCGAGACCCTCGCCCAAATACCACTGGCCCAGATGGAAGGGATTGTTTTGAAAGATTCGGCGCTGTCCGAACAGGTCCATGACATCCTTGAGCGATCC
Source organism: Deltaproteobacteria bacterium (assembly GCA_019309945.1). Classification (GTDB taxonomy): domain Bacteria; phylum Desulfobacterota; class Desulfobacteria; order Desulfobacterales; family JAFDFH01; genus JAFDFH01. The sequence goes on along the minus strand of JAFDFH010000031.1, from coordinate 6,592 downwards.
AGGGATCAACGCGAAAATTGCAGGTTGGATTTTGAACATCAGGTCAAACGGTATGAAAAAGGGGAAGATCTTCCTCCAGGTGTAATTAAGATGGTAAAGATTTATGTGGCCATGAAGCGGAAGCTTTCGGTGGGTGATAAGATGGCCGGCCGTCACGGTAATAAAGGCGTGGTATCACGAATTCTTCCCCAGGAAGATATGCCCTATTTCGAAGATGGGACATCGGTGGACATGGTTTTAAATCCCTTAGGGGTGCCTTCTAGAATGAACGTCGGGCAGATTCTGGAAATTCATCTGGGGCTTGCTGCCAAGGGGCTGGGTGATCAGCTCAAACACTTGATTGAAGAAAACAAGATTGAGGCCATCAGATCCAAAATGAAGCGGATATTCTCAGAGCCGTCACAACAGGTTTGGATCGACGAATTGAATGATAAAGCGATTAGCGATTTGGCAACCGATTATAAAGATGGGGTTCATATGGCAACACCGGTCTTTGACGGTGCCAAGGAAGATGAAATCAAAGCCCTTCTTGCCGAGGCCGGACTTTCGCCGTCCGGTCAAATGACATTGTATGACGGCCGCACCGGCGAGCCGTTTGACGACAAGATTACCGTGGGTACAATGTATATGTTGAAACTTCATCATTTGGTGGATGACAAAATACATGCCAGATCGATCGGACCTTATTCGCTTGTAACCCAGCAGCCGCTTGGAGGGAAAGCCCAGTTTGGCGGCCAGCGTCTGGGTGAAATGGAGGTGTGGGCCATGGAGGCGTATGGTGCGGCTCACGCCCTGCAGGAATTTTTAACGGTAAAATCAGATGATATGGCTGGTAGAACGCGAATGTACGAAAAAATCGTAAAAGGCCAAAATATACTTGAACCCGGCATCCCCGAGTCTTTTAAGGTCCTGACCAAAGAGTTGCAGAGTCTGGGTCTGGATGTCATGCTGATGGAAAAGAAGGAATAGGAAAATATATGGAAACCCTATACGAATTCTTTGCAAAACCCAAGGATCCAAAGCTTTATTCCGGTGTTCGGCTGTCACTCGCGTCATCGGAGCAGATTCGGCAGTGGTCACACGGGGAGATTAAAAAGCCTGAGACAATTAATTACCGAACATTTAAACCGGAACGTGATGGCCTTTTCTGTGCCAAAATTTTTGGCCCCACCAAGGACTATGAATGCAATTGCGGAAAATACAAGCGCATGAAGCATCGGGGGGTCATCTGTGAAAAATGCGGCGTAGAGGTGATTCAGTCCAAGGTGCGAAGGGAGCGGATGGCACACATTGAACTGGCAACGCCCGTTTCCCATATATGGTTTTTGAAAAGTCTTCCGAGCAAGATTGGAAATCTCTTGGATATGACCCTCAAAAATATGGAGAAAGTGCTTTACTTTGACAGCTTCATTGTCATCGACCCGAAAGACACCGGTCTGAGTTATTGCCAGTTATTATCCGACAATAAATATCAGGAAGCACTGGAAACATATGGGCCAAAATTCGAAGTGGGCATCGGAGCCGAAGCGGTCAAGGCGCTGCTGAAGAATATTGATCTTGATAGTGTGTACAAAGAGTTGAGATCTGGAATTCGTGAAACCAGCTCCGACGCCAAGCGAAAAAAACTGGCCAAGCGACTAAAGATCGTCGATGCCTTCAGGCGCAGCGGAATAGACCCCGTCTGGATGATTATGGATGCTATTCCCGTTCTTCCGCCGGATTTACGGCCTCTTGTTCCACTTGAAGGGGGCCGATTCGCCACATCCGATCTCAACGATCTTTACCGAAGGGTCATTAACCGCAATAACCGTTTGAAGCGTCTTGTGGATTTAAAGGCTCCCGACATTATTGTCCGCAATGAAAAAAGAATGCTCCAGGAATCCGTAGACGTTCTTTTTGATAATGGTCGACACGGTCGGGTGATTACGGGAAGCAACAAACGGCCCTTAAAATCCCTGAGTGACACCCTTAAGGGTAAGCAGGGGCGGTTCCGCCAGAATCTTTTGGGGAAAAGGGTCGATTATTCAGGCCGTACGGTTATTACGATCGGGCCAAACCTTAGGCTCCATCAGTGCGGGTTGCCCAAAAAGATGGCGCTGGAACTGTTTAAGCCTTTTGTATATTATCGCCTGGAGCAGAAGGGGCTTGTGTCCACGGTCAAGAGTGCAAAAAAACTTGTCGAACGAGAGATTCCGGAAGTTTGGGACACATTGGATGAGGTGGTCAAGGAATACCCGGTTCTTTTGAATCGCGCACCCACACTCCACCGTTTAGGAATTCAGGCATTTGAGCCGATCCTCATAGAGGGTAAGGCCTTACAGCTTCATCCGCTTGTTTGTACTGCATTTAATGCGGACTTCGACGGCGATCAGATGGCGGTTCATATACCCCTTTCGGTGGAGTCCCAAATTGAAGCCCGGATATTGATGCTGTCGAGCAATAACATCCTTTCCCCGGCGAACGGGGCGCCTATTATTGTTCCAACTCAGGATATTGTCCTCGGTTTGTATTACATGACCCGGGGGGTCGCTGGATCCAAAGATGGAGACCGAATTTTTTCCGGTCCTGATGAAGTCCGGTCGGCCTACGATGCCAAGGTACTGGATCTTCATGCTGGAATTGTCGTCCGGATGGACGGTGCAAAGGTGGATACGACCGTGGGACGTATCCTGCTCTGGGAGATTATACCCCATGACAACCTCACGTTATTGCGGCATATCATGGTATCTGAAGAAATCGAAGCAATGGCGGTTTTGAATCAATTAAAGGATGGCGCATCATTTAAGGATCTCGTAAAAGGGCATTCAAATAGTCAAGACAAAGAGAATGATGGCGTTATGGGCCTATTGAGCAAAGATGAGTATAAAAGGATCTTCCCTAACCAGGATGCAGACGTTGACACGTTATTTTCGCTCGAGATAGGGCAAACGAGCAGCATTGTTTTTGCTGAGGACGCGTATCATATTTTTGAAATAATAGACAAACGACCGGAAATACCTTTTAGCCTCGTCAACAATGTCATGGATAAAAAGAAGTTGCGGGAACTTGTGGATTATGCCTACAGGCACATTGGTCCCAAGGCTACCGTTATACTGGCGGATCGGTTGAAAGATATGGGTTACAAATATTCAACCGAAGGGGGGCTTTCCATTTCGATCGATGCCATGATTATTCCTTCAACCAAAAAGGATATTATAGACAAAGCTGAAAAGCAGGTTGAGGAGATCGGCAGACAATATACGGAGGGATTAATCACCAGGGGTGAAAAATATAATAAAGTCGTGGATATATGGGCAAAAGCAACCGACGATGTGGCCAATGAGATGATGGAAGCCATGAAGGTGGTGCCGTTAACAGATAAGGATGGCAATGTTATCCTGAGCGAGGAGGGAACGCCGGTTGTTGAGGAGAGTTTCAACCCTATTTACATGATGGCAGATTCCGGCGCGAGGGGCAGCAAGGACCAAATGCGTCAGCTTGCAGGCATGCGAGGCCTTATGGCGAAACCATCCGGTGAAATCATTGAGACACCTATCAACGCAAATTTTAGGGAAGGACTTTCCGTTCTACAATATTTTATTTCGACTCATGGTGCCCGCAAAGGACTTGCCGATACGGCATTAAAAACAGCAAACTCGGGGTATTTAACCCGGCGTCTGGCTGATGTGGCACAGGACTGCATTATAGCGGAAAAGAACTGCGGGACGATGGTAGGCATCGAAGTTGAACCCTTAACGGAGGGTGGCGAAGTCATTCAACGCCTGGGTGAGCGTATTTTGGGTCGTGTAGCACTTGAGGATGTTCGAGATCCGTTTAATGATCGAGTTCTTGTAAAAGAGGGCGAAGAGATTCAGGAGGAGGCTGTAGAGCGGATTGAAGAAGCCGGTATCACACGTGTAAAGATTCGGTCGGTTTTGACCTGCAAAACGCGGAGTGGGGTGTGTGTTAAATGCTACGGAAGGGATCTGTCGCATGGCGCACCCGTCGAAATTGGCCAGGCCGTGGGAATCTTGTCGGCCCAATCGATCGGTGAACCGGGGACCCAGTTGACGATGCGAACCTTTCACATCGGTGGAACGGCGAGCCGTCGAGTTGAGAAAGCGGATATCCGTGCTCGGGTTGACGGAACTGTCAAATATATTGATTTGAATGTAGTGGAAAATCTTCAAAACGAATATGTTGTCATGAACCGGCGCGGTGGTGAATTTGCCATTATCGGTGATACCGGCCGGGAGCGGGAGCGGTTTCCTGTAATCTACGGCGCCCATTTTGTGGTTAAGGACGGGGTTAAGGTTAAAGTCGGGGATCTCCTTGCGACCTGGGATCCTTTTACGACACCGATTATCACAGAAGTTGAAGGAACCGTTAAATTTGGTGATATCGCCCCAGGGTTGACCATGCAAGAGAAGGTGGATCCTGTAACGGGCAAATCAAGCCGGATGATTATCGAATCCAAAAGTGCTGAAGTACGTCCAAGGATCTCCATCAAAGACAAAGATGGGAAGACCGCTAAACTACCGAAATCGTCGGGAATGGCCCGTTATGCCCTGCCGGTGGATGCCATTTTGCTTGTGGAAGAAGGAGATAACGTTGGCGCCGGTGACATTGTTGCGAAGTTACCGAGGGAAACGACCAAAACCAAGGATATCACAGGGGGTCTCCCGAGGGTCGCTGAGCTTTTTGAGGTGCGCAAGCCTAAAGAAGCGGCTGTCTTGAGTGAGATTGACGGGTATATATCGATTTCCAAGAGTACGAAAAAAGGGAAGCAGAAAGTAACGGTTACGCCCGTAGATGTTGGTGAAAAGAAGGAATACCTGCTTCCCCGGGGTAAGCATATCAACCTTTATGAAGGTGATTACATCCGTGCAGGTGAACCGCTTGTCGGCGGTTCCTCTGTTCCACAGGATATCTTAAATATCAAGGGCGAAGTGGCATTGGCAAGATACCTAGTCGATGAGGTTCAGGAAGTTTACCGTTTACAGGGTGTCCATATCAATGACAAACACATCGAGGTGATCGTCCGGCAAATGATGAGGCGCTTTAAGGTTCTTGATGTCGGCGATACCGATTTTGTCACCGAAGAACACGTAGATAGAATAAAATTCGAGGAAATTAACAGGGCAGTGATTGCGAGCGGCGGGAAGCCGGCCATCGCGGAACCCCTTATTTTGGGGATTACCAAGGCATCGCTTAGCACGGATAGCTTTATCTCCGCGGCTTCATTCCAGGAGACGACGAAAGTGCTGACAGATTCAGCTATTGCCGGTGCTGAGGATTATTTGAAAGGACTTAAGGAAAATGTTATTATGGGTCGAATTATTCCTGCAGGTACCGGCTTCCCTTATTACAACGAGGTAGAGATTGGGGTGACTTAGGCATTGGTTTTTTTATAAAATGCTTGACAATCATAGAGTTTATGTATATTTAAAATCGTTTATCAAATGATGCGCCTATTTATAAATTGATCAGGATAAAGAGGAGAAGATGCCGACCATTAACCAGTTAGTCCGCAAGGGGAGGAAGCGAGCCAAGAAGAAAACCAATACCCCCGCACTAAAAGGGGCTCCCCAAAAACGAGGGGTATGTACACGTGTGTATACCTCAACTCCCAAGAAACCAAATTCGGCCTTGCGAAAAGTCGCGCGCGTCAGACTCACTACCGGTATAGAGGTTACAGCATATATTCCAGGTATCGGACATAATCTTCAGGAGCACTCGGTTATTTTGGTGCGGGGGGGACGCGTAAAGGATCTGCCCGGCGTAAGGTACCATGTCGTAAGGGGTATCCTCGATACACTGGGTGTGGAGGATCGGAAACAGGGAAGGTCAAAATACGGCACTAAACGGCCTAAATAAAAAATGGTTTGTAGCGACGTGTTCATTTTAAATCGGAAAAAAAGCCCAATAATAATAGAGATGGTGTAGCATATGCCCAGAAGGCGAGAAGTTCCTGAGCGAGTCATAAAAAAGGATAGCAGGTATGAGAGTAAGCTGGTATCCAAATTCATCACATCGATCATGCGGGACGGGAAAAAGAGCATCGCCGAGTCGATTTTATATGATGCCTTTGATATCATTGTGGAAAAAACAAAAGAGCCTCCGCTCAAAATATTTGAACAGGCCCTCGACAATGTGAGACCTTTGATTGAGGTGAAGTCACGGCGGGTGGGCGGGTCAACATATCAAGTTCCAACGGAAATACGGATAACCCGGCGAACGGCATTAGGCATTCGATGGATTATTGGATTTGCCCGGAAGCGGTCTGAAAAAAGCATGTCGCGTAAACTGGCAGGGGAGCTATTGGATGCTGCCAATAAGAGAGGTGCTTCTGTTAAGAAAAAGGAAGATACGCATAAAATGGCTGATGCAAATAAAGCATTTGCCCACTACCGGTGGTAGGCATAAAGAATTGATGATTGAAATTCGGATCAAAGCGATGACAATTTGTTAATATTCAAATTTCAATGGTCAATTGAATGGGGAGGGTGAGAAGATGGCGAAGAAGAAGTTTGAGCGGACCAAGCCGCATGTGAATGTAGGTACGATTGGTCATATTGATCATGGTAAGACGACGTTAACGGCGGCGATAACG
>JAFDFH010000030.1 GCA_019309945.1 Deltaproteobacteria bacterium | reverse complement strand
CCTTCATGCTTTTGTACTGTTGATGAACGCATTCAATTGGGGGCCGAGTTTTTCAATTAATGCTTTGTATTCTGTCGCGTTCGACTCAGATAAAACTTTTCTGCTGATGAGTTTTCGCAACCATGATTGGGTTTCTTCAAGTGAACCGCTTGAAGATAGATAGTGTCCGTCTAGAAACGAGGATTTTTGTTAGAGATCAAGGCATGCGAAAAATTTTACCACAGGCATATAGTTGATATTCCGAGGATAAAATTTTTAGCATAACGCAGAGATCGGGCAAAAAGACCGTTTCTGGACGGACACTAGCTAAAACTTTTTCCTGTCAGCGGGAGTATACCGACCATACCTTCCGCTATATTTGCAGCAATGCTGTCGGATGATCGTATTATCTGATAGCCCACGGTGTTCTGAACCTTTTTGTTCCACTTAGCAAAGTCGTGTCAGACATATCTGCTAACGCTTCTGCCAATTTGTAGACATCCAACTCGTAAACTCGTTTCATCTCTCCCCAATTTCTACTTTCCAATTTCAAGTTTCAAACCGGAAGAAAATAGCTGCTACTGTTTAACTTTGTTTTTCATTTCCTGTATTTTCTGATTGTAAAATGCGATGACCTCTCTTCTGTTCAGCATTCCAATAAGTGAACCAGGATCATCATCTTCTACAACCGGCAAGCTGTCAATATTCTTCGTTGTAAACTTCTGTAATACAGAATTGAGATCATCTGATGGGGTGGTGACGATGATTTCGGAAGTACAAATATCCTTCATCACGACCAGTTGTCCGATCTCCTGTGAAAAGAGGACGGCCCTGACGTCGTTGCTGGAGAATATTCCGCTTAATTTTCCATTATAGTCCATGACCGGGAAATAGTGCTCCTTGGTCTTGGAAAAAAAAGTCTTAAAATCATGGAAACGCATATCCTGAGGGATAAGGATCGCTTTTTTTACCAGGTGCAAAAGATTCTTGACCCTTATGGTTTGTAAAACGTCCACAAAAAATTCACCTGTGTGTGCCGGTGAATCGATCTTGTTTTTAACCTGCTGCTGGTATATGGTCCATTTTTGCGCTGCGAGATAAGAGACTGAACATACGAGAAGACTGGGCAAAAGCAGGTGATAGGAATTCGTCATTTCACTAACAAAAATGATCGTTGAGATGGGCGTGTTGGAAACTGCCGTAAAAAATCCCGCCATGCCGACTACAACAAAGGCTCCGGGCTCCGTTACCACACGCGGTATGATCTGATGAAACACCTTTCCCACCACCCCGCCAATGGCACCCCCAATGACAATTGAGGGACCAAACACACCACCACTCCCCCCTGAACCAATCGAAAATGAGGTGGTAAATACTTTTCCTAAAGCAAGAAACAGCAAAAAGGGAATGGTTAGATCATTGAAAATTGCCTGCTGCACATACCCGTACCCGAACGCAAGTGTCTGGGGCAGGAAGAAACCGATAATGCCGGTACAAAGTCCACCAATGGCAGGCTTTATGTGACTCGGTATTTTAATCGACTTGAAAAGCCCGGTAATGCCGTAAAACATCTTAATGTAAAAAACACCTGTGACCACAAGGGTAAAAGCGAGAACAACATAGGGTCCTAACTCCAGGGGGTTGTGAAAATGAAAATCCGGGGATTCAAACAAAGAGCCCCATCCAAAAACAAGGCAAAACAGGCAGTAAGCTACGACTGAAGAAATCCCGGAAGGTATAATGACTTCGGATTCAAATTCCGGGTCTCTATAAAGCACCTCCGCCGCAAAAAGGGCACCGGCAAGGGGAGCCCTGAAAATACTCCCCACCCCAGCCCCAATCCCGGCCGCCATCATGACCCTGCGTTCCCGGTCTGAAAGTTTTAGTCTGGTTGCCAGGAATGAGCCAAACCCTGCACCAATCTGTGCGATTGGGCCTTCCCTCCCACCTGAACCCCCGGTTGTCAGGGTAATTGCAGAAGCGATGGTTTTAATTATTGGCACCCGGCTCCGTATGAAGCCTCCCTTTCTGTGATACGCATCAATCGCAGCATCCGTCCCATGCCCTTCCGCTTCCGGAGCATAAGTATAGACCAGCCATCCGCTGATGAGTCCGCCGCAAGCGGGAAGAAACAACAGGATCCAACGGTTGAAGGGGGTAAACGTGGGTGGAAACAACTGGTGTTCGCCCATGGGAGATGGAGGTCGATAACCGGCCAGAAAATCCAAAAAAAAATGAAGGCCCACCTGGCAGAGATAGTGAAAAACAATAGAGCCAAGCCCTGCAATAATGCCAATGACAACAAAATAAAAAGTCCGCTTCCCGGCACGGGCGATACGAACGGACCTGTCTTTATCGGCAATCTTATTGAAGAATTTACCAAATCGATTCGATATTGACATGGTTACACTCGATCCGAAATGTTTCATGATTTACAAGACCGACAAGTCTTTTATGCCCTGTAGAACAATATCAAACAGCTCAGGTATTTCGCTTTCCTCCAGACACGAAAATGCAATCCTAAGATTCTTCGCTCCGATAGAAATAAGCCCCACACCGTACTTTTCAAGAATGTGACGCCGGAGTGTTTCAGCATCCACGGACCTTAAACGGATACACATAAAATAGCCGGAGTTAAAAGGATAAGCATCCCATGCATCTTTGTATTTGGAATCCTCGAGAACCGTTTTCACTCGTTTGGCCCTCTTTTTTAAAATTTCAAATTTTTCATTCTTCTCCGCCGGGTAGCGATGATCCTGCATCGATCTTAAAACGATAGACTGACCCAAATGGGAAGCATTCGATATATTTCCCCTAACACATCCGGCGGTCTTTTTTTCCAGGGCCTCATATACAGCACCGGCGTCTTCCTCGGTTTTACAACCATAGGTGATAAAACCGACCCTTAAACCCCATACGAAATTCTCTTTGGTGGCGCCATCCAGTTTTACAGATAGGAGCCTGGGATGTGTTTCACAAAGACGTGCAAAAAGGGATTCCTTTAACGTTTCTTCCTCATAAAAAAGCCCGAAGTAGCTATCATCAAAAGCAGCGATAATATTGGTTCCAGTCATAGCCAGCTCTGTTAAAATCTCGACAATGCGATTCCCCTCCTGTTTAGTTAACGTATACCCGCTGGGGTTATGAGGAAAATTAAGCAGTACAATAATCTTATCGTGCTTTTCAGCCTCCTCCCGAACCTTTTCCTCAAAGGCCGCAATATTATATCCACCCTTTTCTGAAAATACGGAATACTGACTGATCTTCGCGTTTTTCCTGACCTTCAGGATCATATTGTAATTTCCCCACATCATGTCAGGAAGAACAATCACATCCCCAGGATCAACCCAGACATCCGCAAAGATACTGAGGGCGTGGGTGACCCCGCATGTGACCACCGGAAGGCTGATGTGTTTTCCGGAAAGAGAAGGATTCTTTGAATACAGAGAATCTTGCCAAATCGTCCTCAAAGCCGGGATTCCAAAAGATGGCGCATAGGTTAATGACGCTCTAGGAGGGATGCCATTAATCGCATCCATGACCGAAGGAAAGTGCATGGTACGACCGCCTTCCGTGGCGATTCCGATGGTTGCATTTAACTTATGTGCTTTTTCTTTTGCTTCTGCGCTCTGGCTCAGGATTCCCTTTGGAAAAAAAAGATTTTTTCCCATATCGGAAAGCATCGCGAGTAGATGGGGATTGCCCTTTTCAATTAAATCGTTGACTTGTTTTGCAAGCGGGTTCATGAATTCATTCTCCTTATTTAGGATCCTCGATGCGGGGTTCAAGAATCAGGCGGAACGCCTTCCTTGAACTTGAACAAAAATGAGCATTTTTCAAAGGTCTCATAATATGCAATGTGAATTGTATTCGGGAATTCTTAACGTTTCGAAGGAAAAAAAGTCAAGGGAAAAGAATTTGAGACATCAGCGGGATTTAAACCACCATAAAAAACCCCGCCCTTGATTTGAGCGGGGTTCACCTGTAGATCGAAAGCAATATTACTTTTTCCCTCTTTTGGAAGCCTTAAGCGGATTGATCTTGGCCTTGCCTTCAGAACCCGCCAAGCGAATATGAGATGCCAAGTTACAATTTCCTCTTTTCCATTTTAATGAGGGATCAGGACATGTGGTGCAATACCAGCTGGATGAAAACTCAGCACTGCGATTGCAGCCTCCACATTGCTCCACGATCTCATGGCAAATCCCGCCGTTATAACTACACCCCTTTGCAGTCATAAAAGGGCACATCATACCTTTCCGGATCGTTGTACAAACCATTTTAGTCACCCCCTTTCCTTTTAAAATCCAAACAAATTTCAAATTTGATTATTGATAGAGCCAGTTTCAAAACGTTTCAGTTTGTTCAAGGTCAAGGAAGGCAAATATTTTAACCACAGGAATACATTGAGTATTTCGAGGATTGAAATTTGAGCCTGACGCAGAGATTGGGCAAACTGGGACGTTTTGAAATTGGCTCAATAGATCAAAAAAAAAGCCTGGGATATCTGCGCCAGGCATTGGCCTTAGATGACAGCGTTTAAAAACTTGCGGAATATAATCAGGTCATCACAGCTTGTCAACCAAAATTTGATTAATCGTTGGAAAATATCCTGGTTAAAAAGAGCTCTTGATTTTTAACCTAAAAATTGTCAGATTATTCGTAACTTCTCAAAAACTTATGGTTAAACGGTTAAACATATCAGCGGAGTCAGCCGGTCATTTTTTTCAAAGCGGGCAACTGTTTGAAGCCGTTTAGGGCGGCTTACAGTGACCCGAACAGCATAAATTGTTGATTGTAGACTGTTTGTGCTAAGCAACACACTCATTTTAGATCCCGTGCGCGGGGCACTGTTAGACGCCCTTAACGGCAAGTTTTGGCCGTATTGAAAAAAATTACCGGATGGCGTAGCGGGTCTACCGAGACATATTGAAAAGTTACGATTATTCCAAATATCTATTTTATATGAAATTTGGCAGGGAACATTCTATCATGATCATAAAAGAGGCCGCAGAGGTTCTCAAAATTGAAGCGGAAGGCATTCTAAAACTGGCAGAACGTATTGATGACAATTTCACCGAAATGGTGGAGCTTATTTGTAAGTCAAGTGGCCGGTTGATTGTCGGGGGTATCGGAAAATCCGGAATTGTAGGCCGAAAAATCGTCGCTACCTTGAACAGCACAGGAACACGGTCGATATTTTTACACCCCGTGGAGGCGATGCATGGTGATCTCGGCCAGGTGAGTCCGGATGATATCTTCCTGGCGCTCTCCAACAGCGGTGAAACAGACGAACTGAATATTCTTTTATCGAGTATCCGCAAAATCGGATGTACCATTATCGCGTTTACCGGAAATAAGAATTCTACGCTGGCCAAACACAGTGACATCGTGATTGATGTGGGTGTTGACAGAGAAGCCTGCCCCCTTGGTCTTGCCCCAACGGCAAGTACCACCGCCCTGCTTGCCATGGGAGATGCACTGGCGGTGGTCCTCATAAACAAAAAACATTTCAAATCAAGTGATTTCAAAAAGTTTCATCCAGGTGGAATGCTGGGACAACGGCTTTCCAGCAAGGTTGAAGATATCATGTTAACGGGTGCATCGCTCCCCCGTGTTCGTGAAGGATCCGGCATGGAAGCTGCGGTATCTGAAATTGATCGTCTCGGACTGGGGGTAACCCTGGTCTTGAGGCCGGATGACACCCTTGCCGGGATCATCACCGATGGAGACATCCGGCGTGCGATTGCAAAGAAAAAACCTATTCTTGATCTGACGGTGGAGGAGGTTATGACAAAAAATCCCCTTACCGCAAACCCGGCAACACCGGCCTATGATGCATTGAACATAATGGAACAACACCAGATTACCGTGCTTCCCATAACGAATCCGATCGGCAAGACCCTGGGAATTTTGCATCTCCATGACATCCTCGGCAAAGGTGAATTCAAATTCAATGGAATGTGAATATCCATCCTCGCCAAAAGGTCTTATCTGCCCGGTTATCACGCCGTTAATAAAAGACAACACCCGTGACACGGCTTCATTGGGGAAAATAGCAGTTTTCGTTCAGGCCCTAACTAGTGTCCGTCCAGAAACGAGGATTTTTGTTCGAGATCAAGGCCTGCGAAAAATTTTACCGCAGGTATATAGTTGATATTCCGAGGATAAAATTTTGAACATAACGCAGAGATCGGGAAAAAAGACCGTTTCTGGATGGGCACTAACTATAAAAGTCTCTTTTCAGACTTTTTACGAAACCATCAATTTTAAAGATCAAAAGAGGATGTAATGGAATATAATAGTATTGAAACCGATGTACAAAGCTTGGGAAATGGAAAAATTGTTTCTCCGATCCAAACACCATCAAAGGAATCCTGCCATCAGGACTTTATATCGGACACTTCCAGGGTTCTGATCGACATCGAAATGGACTCCCTGACTGCAATGATCAAAAAGAAAGAAACACCCGCCTCATTTGAACTGGCCGGTCCCCGAAGCAGGATATACTTCGACCCGAGCAAGCTAAAATGCGCCCTTGTAACCTGCGGCGGCCTCTGTCCGGGATTAAACGGTATTCTTCGATCGGTCGTTCTGGAACTCTTTTATGGCTATGGCGTTAGAAATGTTTACGGTATTCGTTATGGTTTACAAGGCTTTATTCCAAAATATGGTCACGATGTTATTGAACTCAAACCGAAAACGGTAACCAATATCATTCGAAAAGGCGGCTCATTGCTCGGATCATCAAGGGGCCCTCAAGACATCGGGGAGATTGTAGACTGCCTGGAAAGAATGAATATCGGAGCCCTTTTTATGATCGGGGGCGATGGAACCCTTGTGGCTGCGACCAAAATAGTGGATGCCATCGTCGAAAGAGGCTTAAAAATAAGCGTTGTCGGGATACCCAAAACCATCGACAACGATATTTACATGGTATCCCGGTCTTTTGGATTTGATTCTGCGGTTGACGTGGCCACCATGGCGATCAGGGCCGCCCATAATGAAGCGGAAGGATATCCAAATGGAATCGGCCTGTTAAAGCTGATGGGCAGACATTCCGGTTTTATCGCCGCAACAGCCACACTGGCCCAGCAGGATGTCAATTTCGTGTTAATTCCGGAAGTCGATTTTGATTTAGAAGGGCCCAACGGCCTGCTCCGCATGGTCGAAAAACGCCTGGAGCTCAGGAAACATGCCGTGATCGTTGTGGCCGAAGGCGCAGGTCAAAAGTATTTCGAAAATAAGAAAACGAATGTTGATAAGTCCGGTAATATCAGGCTGAAAGATATCGGACTATTTTTAAAGGATGCCATATCATCCTATTTTAAAGCCAAAAACATCGAAATAGCACTTAAATATATCGACCCGAGCTATGTAATCCGGAGTCTGCCTGCCAATTCCAACGACCATGTATTTTGTAACTTTTTAGGACGGGATGCCGTTCACGCCGCCATGGCCGGAAAAACTAATGTCCTCATCGGCCACTGGAACAACCAGTTTGTGCATATTCCCATGCAGTTGTCGGCCGGAAAACACAAAAAAGTGAACCCCCAGGGAAAGTTGTGGCACGGCATTCTGGAAGCAACAGGACAGGGGCTACTGAAAAATGAACAATGATGTTCCTCTATTCCCAATGTAATCGTTAGAAATTGGGCCAAAAGGGGCGTTTTGCAAAGGTCTCAATCACTTTGCAGCAGTCGGCAGATAACGTTCGCATGTTTACCGGCGGCCCCCCTGTTTGACATGACGGCTTTTTGGGCCAGGGTGCCGACGTGGGCTGCCTCTTGGGGATGGTTAAGATAATATAATGTTTTTTCGGCCAGATCCTGGCCGTCCTTCACCTGAATGCCGCCACCGGTGCTATCGAGAAGCTTTTTAGCGTCCAGGAAATCCTCCATTGAAGGGCCATAGAGTACGGGTTTCCCCCATACCGCGGCCTCAAGTATATTTTGTCCGCCCAGGGGCACCAAACTCCCCCCACAGAAAACGATTGAGGCGATACTGTAAGTTGTCTGAAGCTCACCAATGGTGTCTAAAACAACTACCGGAGCAGTCCGCATAACATTATCAAGGTTAAATTCCGTTCGATACTGACATGCAAACCCCTGAGCCTGAACCAAATCTTTTATTTCTTTGGCCCTTTCCACGTGCCTTGGGGCAATAATCAACAGGGCCTTGGGAAAAGATTGAACAATTTTTCGATATAGATCAAGGATAATTTTTTCCTCTGTGTTGCGAGTACTTCCCGCCACGAATACAGGCTCATTTCCTTTTAAATTATACAAACGTTCCATTTTTATTATAAGAGATACATCCAACTGCTCGAGCAAAAGATCGTACTTGGCATTCCCGTTGATCTCGATCCTGTCGGGTGATGCACCGATGAGGGCGATCCGCAGAGCATCGATCTCGCCAATCATGCTAAAGGCATCCACATGTCTTAACGCTTCTTCCATCAACAGACGAATCTTTAGGTACCTTTTAATTGAACGGTTGGATATCCTGCCGTTTATAATTGCCGTCTTTATACCCATCCGTTGGGCTTCAACCAGCCAGTTCGGCCAGATTTCGGTTTCAAGGCAAACCAGGATATCCGGTTTAAGTGTAGATAAGGCCTTGTGGGCAGCGCCGATAAAATCGATCGGTCCATAAACACACGTCGCTTTTGATCCAAGCTTTTCTTTGGCGTAGGACTGTCCATGCTCTGTAAGGGTTGAAAGGATAATCGCACTATCCGGCAATAAAGCGGTCAGGGATTCAATGATCGCTGCGGCCACACTGACCTCTCCTACTGAAACCGCATGCATCCATATCCGTGGGGATCCGGAAATTCCATTAATAAGCCCGTCGGGGTATAATCCAAGACGCTGTTTCAGGCTTTCCCGATGTCTTCCCACCCAGCGTGTATAGAACCAGAATGGAGGAAAAAGGGTCAGAAAAAGGCCTGTGCTTAAAAAACGGTATGCTCTGTATGGAAAATTCATTTTTATATGGAAACAGAGATAGCGCCTGGAAGAAATAGACCATCCTGATCAAATTCTGATACGATGATTAACAAATCGGTAATACTCCCAATTCATCCGAGCCAGTTTCAAAACGTCCCATTTTGCCCAATCTCTGCGTCAGGCTCAAATTTTAATCCTCGAAATACTCTATGTATTCGTGCCTGCCCCGTAGGTCCGGAAGATCGTACTGGGGTGGTTAAAATTTTCGCCTTCCTTGACCTTGAACAAACTGAAACGTTTTGAAAATGGCTCATCTGTCTAAAAACATCAGACCTGAGGGTTTTCTTAATCCCTTACGCCCTACTTCTACAAAATTCTTACCATTTATCTTTAAGATGTAAAGTTTTTTCCGCGCCTCTCCATTGGTATCAAATGAAGTATACCCGGTCGCGCCCTGATAATTCCCGAGTCTCGTTAGTTCATCTTTAATTGCACGTCGGGTTTGAATATGTGTCTGACTGATCACCTGCAACAATATCATCGCCGTGTCATACGTTACCGCTTCAATAAATCCCGGCTTCTCTTTGTAAGTCTCTTGGAAAACCTCAACAAATTCCCGAACCGCTTCTAAAGGGCTATCAACAAAGAATCCGTCAGCCATTAAGGCGCCTTGAATGTATTGCCGTGCCATCTGGACCAGTCTTTCAGAATGCCACAGATTCGTGCCGAAAAGATAAACATTCTCAACATCATAAAATGCGAGCTGGGGTATAATGAGCCCTGCTTTTTTCGGAGAATCGGGAATAAAAATCGCATCAAAATCAATAATTGCCTCTGGTTCTTCAGGGTCATCTTCTTTATTGTCCATTTTTTTAGGGGAAATCAGTTGGGCGGTATCCTTAAGATCCTCGGGGATCTCATGGTAAAGTCCCACAAGCCTTTTAATCGGATCAACAAAATCTGTCTGGATCAAACTGTAGGATTCAGCGCCAACAACACTCCCTCCATAAGCGATGACTTCATCCCAGAATAGATTCATAAATGTTATCCCATACCTTTCATCCGGATAAAGGATTGCAAAGCGTTTTAGTCCGAGTTCCTCCACCGCATAGGCAAGAATCGCTTTGACCTGCATTCTGGGCGTAAGGAAATTTCTGAAAACAAAGTCTCCGGTATCAACGATATTGTCTTTCTGAGTTAAGGTAATGATGGGGATACCCCTATTTTGTGCTTCAACAGCAGCGGATCCAGCGGTAATAATAGGACCGATGATAGCCGCAACTTGCGCTTGGGCCAGTTCCCTCGCGGCCAGGACAGACTTTTCCGGGTCGGACTCCGTATCTTTAACAATAATCCGGATGGATGGACCTAAGTTTTTAGAACTAAATTCTTTCAAAGCGAGCTCAATACCCTTCAAAGCTCTATGGCCATAGACTTTGTATGGACCGCTTAACGGAAGTAAACACCCTATGGAGTATCGACGATAAAGGTAATTTTGATAAAGCTCTTGTAGCAGGCTTTTTACGTCTCCTATGCTTTCATGATCAGGAAACCTGTCAATAAACTCAGAAAATGCTTTTTCAGCATCATCATACTTTTCTTCTGTCATATGAAGAAGACCCAACTGTCTTAGCAAATAACCGATCGTCAGCGGATCCTCCTGATATCTTAAAAAAGTTGTAATATCCGATGTACCCAGTTGGCTGATGGCCGTTTTCAACTTTTGGATCAGGATCTCCCTTTCCTGATCCTCTGACTTTTGATAAGCCAGGGAATAATAAAATACAGCATCTGACGGAGCGCCCCTCGCCGTGTAAGAATCGCCCATAAGTACATATAATCTGAAAATATGCACTCTGGATAAAGATTGCTTCAAAACGGTTTGGGCCTTACGGATGACGTCCTTGTACTTCCCCTCGTGATATAGGGTTACGAGTATTGCTAGCATGGCTTCCGGAACCAGGGGGCTGTCAGGATATTCAGTAATCAGACGGTCGTATTTTACACGTGCTTCGGTATTGTTCCCCAGGGCTTCATAGACCGCCCCTATTTTAAACAAAGCGGCGGCGGCCATGGGCCCATCCGGAAACCTAGTTAAATACTTATTGTAAGTATCAAGGGCTTTGCCGTATATTCTTTCCTGAAACAATTTCTCGGCCTGAAGAAAAAGTTCATCGCCCGAATCAATCCGGACTCTCACCGCCTGTTTTGGAACACACGCCCATAAAAAAAAGACTAAGATCATAATTGAATAGAGAATTCGAAATTTCATAAAAATAAGACCCACATCCGTTAAAAAAGTTTGTAATTCATCAGTGCGGAACAAACGCTTCGATATTCTATAGCAAATAAATTTATTGTCAAATATTGATGGTCTTGTAAAAAGTCTGTAAGGTGGCTTTTTACAAGTGTATTTTGTATTTGGCGCTTCGTGTTTATTGGTTACAGAAAGTTTTTATACATCATTTATACGGGTTTTGAAAATATTTAAACAAAAGAATCCGTTTGTTTAACCTCAATACTTGACACAATGCCCCGATAAAATATATAAAAAATAAATTTAAAAATGAATGACAACGTTGACAGCCTGAAATAGGGGGAAATCCATGAAACAAATAAGATGGTTTATTTTATTCATGTTGATACTGTTCGGTACACCGGCATCCGCTGATGAGTTTTACAAATACATGGATGAAAAGGGAGATATGGGATACACCGACGACCTTAGCAAGGTTCCTGAAAATCAGCGGGTAGATGTTCAAACTTATACCGAATCTCAAAGCGCTGTCGAAGAAACCAAAGAAGAAGCATCCCCAGGGAGGGGCAAACCAAAACCGCCGGCAACTGAAACGGAAATAAAAACAGAGGGCCAAAAAAACGATCTTTTTGAAATTAAAAGAAATCTTGACCAAAAAAAAGTGTATTTGGACAGAGAGCTCCGGGCGTTAATGAAACAAAAAGAAGCACTGGACGATGCCAATGGAACCGCCAAAACACGCGCAGAAACCCAGAAACATAATGAAAAAACAGTAGAATTTAATGAAAAATTTGCTAAATTTAATGAAAAACAAACGGCTTTCAATGCGGAAATCGAAGCATATAATGTGATGCTGAAAAAAAAACTTGAGCAAGATTTGGAAAACTTTCCCGAAAAAAAATAGTCTCCACCTGGAAATATCCTAATGGAATCTTATCGCTGCCGTTTTTTGAGTGAATGATCCGACCCATTTAGCGAAGTTCAAACCCATGAGTACTTTAAAACTAACGGCACCTAAAACTGAATGGCAAATCGACAAAAAACTTCGTCTATACACCCGTAACCGTTTTAATAATTACTCAAGTTTGCACCAGCCATAATCATCAGCCGCTATTAATTCCTTGCTTTAAGCTTGCAGAATACGAAAACCGGCGAAGGGAAATGTTGAAACACTCGATAAAAAGTGGCCTTAGCTTTGGGTTGACATCCGGAATTATTACAACGCTGGGAATGATTATCGGACTCTACGCGGGAGCACACTCCAGGAAGGTCGTTATCGGAGGTATTTTGGCAATCGCCATTGCGGACGCGTTTTCAGATGCCCTTGGCATTCATATTGCTGCAGAATCTGAAAACAGGCATTCCACCCTGGAAATATGGGAAGCGACCATATCAACGATGGTGTTCAAGTTTATTTTCGCCGGCACGTTCGTCATTCCCTTTTTGTTCCTTGCCCTTGCCCAGGCCATTGTTGCGTGTCTCGTCTGGGGATTATCGCTTTTGGGTATTTTTAGTGTTTATATTGCCAAACTGAGGAATGAAAAGCCCTGGAAAGTGGTCACGGAGCACCTGGCTATAGCCGTTCTCGTCATTATCCTGACCCATTGGGTGGGGAAATGGGTTGCATCGGTATTTTGTTAGGGCCCGAACGAAAAATAGATCATTTTCCCAAATGGACAAGATCAATTGCTGCGGGATTCGGATATGAATGCAACCCTCGAACATGAATTTATAAAAGTCGCCGTTCTCGAGAGCATGATCGAGGCACAACTGATCAATTCTATACTGAACGAGCAAAACATCCCTCATCAAATTCGATCATTCCACGATACCGCTTATGATGGATTGTTCCAGGTCCAAAAAGGATGGGGTGAATTACGTTCGCCCACTCCATATAAACAGGAAATACTTAAAATTATTGATATTGTCAGATTAAAAAATGATGACCTGCAAGAATGAAAAATTCAACCACAGGAATATATTGAATATTTCGAGGATTGAAATTTGAGCCTGACGCAGAAATCGGGCAAAAAGTGCCGTTTTGCCAAGGTATCTCATAAATTCATGCGAAGTCCCATCTACTAAAAGGAGGTAACGAATGTCTGGAAATACAGTCATCAGACCATCAGATTTCGAGAAAGCGCTGGAGATTGGCCGTCCACCCAGCGTTGTTAAACTCTTCCCAAACTCAAAAGCATTGATTGTTAGTGGAAAATTCATTGACAGGGCCATGATGAAAAGGGGGAAAGCCATGACCATGGCCGCCAATGGTCGAAGCCACTTTATCATACGAGGCGCCCTGATGGCGGCTCAACGGGCGAATGCAGCAATCATCATCGAAATCGCCAAATCTGAAGGGGGAAGAGGTGCCTATTGTGCCGTAAATTACTGGAACCTCGCCCGGCAGGTGGATGCCTTATGCAACCAATTGGGTGTCACTATCCCCGTGGCGATCCATGCCGATCACTATGGAATAAAAAACGATCAAGATATTGAAGATGCCAAAATTGAGATCCCTACCCTCTTTGAAGCCGGCATAACGTCCATTGCGATCGATGCATCCCATTTGCCGGATGATAAAAATCTGCTTGCCAATCTGGAACTAAACCC
>JAFDFH010000029.1 GCA_019309945.1 Deltaproteobacteria bacterium | reverse complement strand
CATTTGTTCATGAAAGGGCGTGCCTAGAACATATTCTTCGTACTCCGTCGGACCCTCCTGATAGACTTCCAGCATTGCATCGATCGCTTTTCTTGTTTCACTATCTTTCCATTTGCGCCAGAATTCCTGGCTTTCCCAGGTGCTGATAACAAGGTAATTTTGGGGATTATCCGGCTGTACCAGGGTTTGGCCGTGGACATAACCACGCTGTTTGATACATTGAGAACGCATATCGTTTAACAGCGTGATAATTTCACGCGTCTTGCCCTCCTGGAACCGTCTTTTGATTAAAATTTTGGTTAGCATGATCGTTCCTTTTTAAATTTAAAATAAAAGTTGGGTTAAAGCATAAAACTCCATAAAATCCCGGCACAGATCGCCGAACCGATGACACCGGAGGCATTGCATGCCATCGCGTGCATCAGGAGATAATTGGTGGGATCCTCTTCCTGCCCAACGATATGCACCTCCCGGGCGGAACCGGGCACAGCCGATACACCCGCGGCACCTAGAAGCGGATTGATTTTTGACTTTAGAAACAGATTCATGAATTTCGCGAAAAGAACACCGGAGGCGGTAGCAATGCTGAAGGCCAGCGCACCAAGGACAAAGATTCCCACTGATTTGGGGGTTAAGAATACATCGCCTTGTGTACTGGCACCGACGGTCAGCCCCAAAAAGATCGTCGCCGTATCGATAATAGCGGTGCGAGCGGTGCCTGCCAGGCGTTCCACAACACCGCATTCTTTCATAAAATTTCCGAAAAAGAACATACCCAGAAGCGGGATGGAGGCCGGGGCCAGAAAGCAGCACAGAAAAACGGCGACAACCGGGAAAATAATACGCTCCGTTTTGGAAACCTCACGGAGTTCAGCCATGTGAATAAGTCTTTCTTTGCGAGTAGTGAGCAGTCTCATGATAGGGGGCTGTATGACCGGGATTAAAGCCATGTATGAATACGCGGCAATGGCAATGGGGCCGATAAGATGGGGTGCCAGTTTGGCGGTGAGAAAAATAGATGTTGGCCCGTCGGCGCCCCCGATAATCGCGATGGACGCGGCTTCTTTGGGAAGAAATCCCGCCGCAAGGGCGCCCAAAAGGGTCGTAAAAATGCCCATCTGGGCGGCGGCTCCTAAGAGCATCAGCACCGGTCGCGCCAGCAAGGAGGAAAAATCCGTCATTGCCCCGAGGCCCAAAAATACGATCGACGGATAAAGACCGGTGGTAACACCGAAATAAAGGTAATGCAAAACACTGTTGGGTTCATATATGCCCAGTCCAAACCCCTTGAAGAAAGGAACATTACCCACCAGAATTCCGAAGCCGATGGGTATCAGAAGAAGTGGTTCATACTTCTTGGCCGTTCCGAGATAAACAAATATACAACCCACCACAATCATTACCAAGTTTCGGTAGTCAGCCAGATAATAACCCGTATTTGATAGAAAGTCGAAAAACAGTTCCATTGATTAAGCCTTTGTCCTTTTAGTTATCCTGTTGTTGATTCCAAGAAAAAAGTCCATCTCCCCGAGAGACGAGTATGTTCGCCTGTTGAAATTTTGTGATCGTCAGGTGTGGGTGCGGAAAACCTTTATCTCGGGAAAGCCGATAAAGGTCGACCAGTTGAAACGGATCATTTAGCTGTTCAATTAAAGGTTCATAGAGGCGCGCCGTTTCATGGATATCAGCAGAAAAGTGAGCCCGGGTCGATGAGCCTTGCTCCTCTTCCGTTGCGGTGCTTTGCGACGGTAGCGGGCTTTGCTTGAAGTATTGAGCTCGGTTTTCCCAAAGATTAAGTATCTTGTGAATCTGCGAAATGACAAAAGACAGAACCGCAAGACCTGACATAACGATTATAATTCCCACAAGCGACATGGCCCAGCCATTATTAGCAGAAATTGCTTCTATTCCGTACAAAATGAATACCTCCTTTCTCGAGGGCCGTAATAAAACGATCTAAGGCTAAGCGTGTCTGATCTTAAAAACGAAACAAGTGCATTAGATGCAGGTGGTGAAGGTATTGAACATTAAAATCAAGGCTTTTTTGTTCATATATCGTGAAAGATGTCAACACTAAATCCATTTAGTGCGGGTTGACGAAGCTTTCGAAATAATGGCGACAATGGGATGGCAGGGGCTTCATCAGCAAAAGATAGAGGTATTTGTAGGCCTTCACAGGTTCAGCGTTGCTTTTTTGTGAACTTTCATTTTGAAGGGTCGCCCCGACGGCGTACGTTTTTCAAGTATTGCTCCCATTCCATCGGAAGAAGATATTTCTTGCTGTTGTTACATTCCTTACAGCAAGGCACCACATTACCCTTTATGCTTTTCCCGCCACGGGATATCGGAACGATGTGATCCATGGTTAATTCCCTGGGCGGAGAGGACTGTCCGCAGTAATAACATACCCCTTTTGCCAGGCGACGTTTCCACCATTGGGATTCCCTGAGCGCCCTGGCTTTCCGGCGCTCCTTTTTTATCATTGCTTCGTCCAAATCGATCGCAAAGGGTTCCATCAATTTTTTTATTTTAGTTTTACAGCCTCATCGCAAGATGACATGACCATCGCAATGAGGCGTTAACAGTTTTAGGCCGTGTAACCAATTATTGATTTCTGTTTGTAGCAAGCGGTAAAATTCTTCAGATCCGCCTAGTCCCTGCCGTCCGAAAAAATAATTAATTTCCAGAAATAGCGGGGTTTTGGCTTTATCTATCGACGAAAAGATAAAATCAAAGCCTGCCAAATTGATCCCCGATGTTTGACAGAAATCTTTTGTGGAGGTGATGGCCGTCTCCTGCAGATCCGGGTCTGCACCGGTATCGATAACCGCCCCTTTTGCAAGACTGGAGCAGAAGCTTGCGCTTGTATTCTGGACGCGCCAGTAAGAAACGACATGTTGGCCGATGACGGCGACCCTTAAGCTCCTGTTCTTTGCCGGAATGTATTCCTGGATTAAAAACCCTTTGTGATACGGATTTTCGTAGGCAATGGCTTTTTGTAAAATTTCTTCAAATGCTTCGGGAGATTTTATCAAAAAGACAGTGTCTCCTTCTCCACCCCAGTCGAATTTAAAGACAAAAGGAAAATCAAAGGGCATTTTTTCCAGAGATTCTTCATACCATTCGTGAAATGAGCGAACATCTTGAAAGGTTATGGTTTTAGGATAGGGAACGTTTTGTTTTTGAAACAGCGCGTTCTGACCGATTTTGCCTGGATATCGGAATCGGGTGTCGAAATTTGGAAAGACGTTTAAGCAGTTCTGGCGAGCCATTTGGTACAGGGATTCATAGCATCCCTGGGGCAGCACGACGGCATCCGCAGCCTTTATCATGGTGAGATCATCCTGCGAGGGTTCTCGCCCGGCACAGATAATATTATTGTCGGCGGTAAAACAGGGATGAAATGACAGAATCATAATTGACCTAACCCGGACGAGCAGGAAGCAATTCCTCAATCTGTTACTAATCAGCGGGGACGATTGATTAAATATTTGTAACTACTCAGGTGGATAGGCTGAAGGCTGAAGACTATTAGGAAAAAGCGCATTTTAGAGCCATGTTTGATGCAAGAACCAGATATTTCCGCCAAAGTACGGCAATCGTGCTTTTTTGACCCCTTCAGCCTTCAGTCTAAACAGCTTCAGCCTGACGCCGAGATTGGGCAAAAAGGGACGTTTTGAAACGGGCTCAAAGGTCTCTTTTAGTAGCCAAAGCGTCTAAGTGCCTTGGTGTCTTTACTCCAGTTTTTTTGGACGCGTACCAAAAGCTTTAAAAAAACCCTGGTCCCAACCATGCGTTCAATTTCTTTGCGGGCTTCTTCGCCGATTTTTTTTAGCTTACGTCCGTTTTTTCCGATGATGATTCCTTTCTGGGAGTCCCTTTCAACGTTTATGTGCGCGTCAATTTTTACAAGGCGGCCCCTATTCGTTTCAGTAAAAGAATTGACCGTAACGGCGGTGGAATACGGTATTTCCTGGCCGGTGAAGCGGAAAATCTTTTCGCGGATCATCTCGGCGGCGATAAATCGTTCGGGCATATCCGTGATGGCTTCGACTGGAAAAAAGGGCGGGCCACAGGGAAGGATCGCCTCCATGGCTTCAACGAGCGTATCCACCTGGGTCCCGAATTTCGCTGAAACTGGTACAATCGCTTCAAAGAAATACAACGTTGCCCATATATCGATGATCTTAAGAAGCATCGGTTTTTTTAACAAGTCGATCTTGTTCAGCGCGAGCACAACCGGTTTTTTTCTTTTTTTAAGATTCTTTACCAGAATTTGCTCTGAAGGAGGGTCGGGATTGGATGCATCGGCAACAACCAGGATGATGTCCACATCCTTAAGGGCGGAAAGGGCAACATCCACGATTCGAATGTTGAATGCATTGTTGGCTGTGTGAATACCCGGTGTATCCAGAAACACAAGTTGGGCCTCGGGCCTGTGCAGAACGCCGAGAATACGGTTGCGGGTGGTCTGGGGCTTTTGGGAGGTGATGGAAATTTTTTCCCCAAGCACCCGGTTTAACAGCGTGGATTTGCCCACATTGGAAGCGCCGGCGATTGCGACGAATCCGGATTTAAAGTCGGAGGGATATGGATCGGTAGTATTTTCCAAAGGTTGTCCTATAAAAAGGTAACTTCTCAATATGTTCCGGTAGGCCCGCTGCGCCATCCGGTAATTTTTTTCAATACGTCCAAAACTTGCCGCTAAGGGCGCCTAACAGTGCCCCGCGCACGGGATGCGAAATGAGTGCGTCGCTTAGCACAAACAACCTACAATCAACAATTTATGCTGTTCGGGTCACTGTAAGCCGCCCTAAACGGCTTCAAACAGTTGTCCGTATTGAAAAAAATTACCGGATGCCTTCGCTGGTATGTTTAACCATAAGTTTTTGAGAAGTGATGATTAAACTTCTTAAAAACCCGTTTTATAAGCCAAAAAAATCCGTTCTTTATTCATGGTGGCTACAGAAGATTATAGCAACTTTTCGATTGCCTTCCAAACGCTATCTTTTCCTTGGCGTGATTTAGCCGAAAACAGAATCAAGTCGTCCTTTTTTACGGCAAGGGTTTCGGCGATGGAATTTTGCTGCTTGGCCTGCTTTGTTTTTGAGAGCTTATCCATCTTGGTGAGGATAAGAATACCCGGCAAAGCGCATTGATCCAACCATTCAACAAAGTTCAGTTCCTCCTGAGCTGGGATTCTTCGTATATCCATAATAAATACCACACCTTGCAATGTTTTTCTTGCGGATAGGTATGTCTCAATCATCGGCCCCCACTTTTTTTTAACCGCTAGGGGGACCTTTGCATACCCATACCCGGGCAGGTCGACAAAAGAGAACGCCCCGTTTATATTAAAAAAGTTAATCAGCTGAGTTCGGCCCGGTGTGCGGCTGATTTTTACGAGATGTTTGCGGTTGACGAGTGTATTGATTAGGGAAGATTTGCCCACATTTGATCGTCCCGCGAATGCGATTTCCGGCAAAATCGCAGGTGGATACTGGGAAGGTTTGACAGCGCTCTTAACAAACTCAGCGGATTTAATGATCATATTGGTTGTTGGATGCCGGGTAGCTTTAGCGTTTATCCTGTATTCGGAAATAAATGTCCGGTATCGTCCTTAAAAAAGTTGCGTTTAAAGGTGATGGTTTCGTAAAACGTTTGAAAAGAGGCCTTTTTACGAATTCGTCAAACTTGATGTGACTCGATCGTATGGAGATAATTTTCTAATCGGTTCATTCCTTCGGCGATATTTTCCATGGAGTTTGCATATGAAAATCTGAGGTATCCTTCACCATTTTCCCCAAAAGCGATTCCCGGGGTCACCCCCACATGGGCCTTTTCCAAAATGTCAAAAGCGAGTTGATACGAATTGTTCGAAATGTGCTTTGCATTTGCAAAGACGTAAAACGCCCCCGTCGGCTCCACCGTGATCCCAAAACCCATTTCCTTAAGGCGCCGGATCATGTATTGCCTTCGCTTATTATAGATTGCTTTCATGCCTTGGACATCATTCCCGGCTTCGTTTATCGCAGCAATTCCTGCCATTTGAACCATGGAATTGGCAGAAATAAAAAAGTTTTGCTGTATTTTTTGCATGGGTCGAATGAATGGTTTGGGTGCAATCAGGTATCCCAGCCTTAAGCCCGTCATGGCGTAAAGTTTTGAAAACCCGTTTAATACGAAGGCCTTGTCCGTAAATTCAAGGATGGAGTGCTCTTGGCCTTCATAGACCAGACCGTGGTAAATTTCGTCTGAAATAATATATGGTGAAAATTGCGCAATTGCTTGCATGCGGCTCTCCGACAGAAGGTTGCCGGTGGGGTTTGAGGGGGAATTAATGAATATGGCTTTAGTCTTTGTGGTCATCTTTTCCGCGATGGCTTCCGGTCGGTATTGAAAACCGTCATCTTCATAGACGGAAACGGTAACCGGCTCACCCTGCATAAACTTAATAAAGTTGGGATAGCAGGCATAATGGGGGTCTGAAATAATAACCTGGTCACCTTTTTCCAGAAGGGCTGCAAACATGACAAACATGGCTGGGGAAGTACCGGAACATATTACCAGCTGGCCCGGATCGATGGATACATTATAGGTATTAAAATAATACTCACAGATGGTTTCTCTGAGTTTAAACAATCCCAGGCTGTGGGTATAATGGGTATGGCCTTCATCAAGGGCTTTACAGGCCGCTTTTTTAATACAGGCCGGTGTGTCAAAATCAGGTTCGCCCACCTCCAGATGGATGATATGGATTCCTTGACCTTCCATTTCGCAGGCTTTTTCAAGGACATCCATGACAATAAACGGGGTAATTTCCTCTGCTCGCTTTGCAATCATTGCCGCACCCTTGTTCGCTTCCTTGAAAAAGTTTTGATTGAAAGGTTTTTTGATTTATGGGAGAGGTTCAATTTGAGAATAGCGTTTAAACGACTTTATTCAAAGGATATTCGATGATACCCTCCGCACCATTTTTAAGAAGTTCAGGGATAAGCTCTCTCACAATATCGGAATGCACCACCGTCTCTACGGCATACCAGTTCGTATTGTAAAGTGAAGAAACCGTGGGTGCATTAAGACTCGGAAGCAATGATACAATCTTTTCAAGATGCTTGTCAGAAACATTCATTTTAAGGCCCACTAATTTTTCAGCTAAAAGCGCGCCTTTCAGCAAAAGCGAGATCTGTTCAATTTTTTTCCTTTTCCAGGAATCTTTCCAGGCATCATGGTTTGCAATCAGCTGGGTGTTGGTCTGCATCAAGTCCTGGATAATTCTCAGGCCATGGGCCTTTATGGTGCTTCCGGTTTCAGTGACCTCGACAACCGCATCGGTAAGTCCGGAGACGGCCTTTGCTTCGGTTGCCCCCCAGGAAAATTCAACCGTCACATCGATGCCGCGCTCTTGGAAATAGTTCTTTGTAAATGCAACCAGTTCGGTTGCTATCTTCTTTCCCTTAAGATCTTCGATGGTTTTGATCGGAGAATCATAGGGGACGGCCAGAATCCATCGGGCAGGCCTGGAACTCACCTTAGAATAAATAAGGTCGGTGACCACATGAACATCAGAGTTATTTTCGACGATCCAGTCCTTACCGGTAAGTCCTGCATCCAGCGTTCCGTTTTCTACATAGCGGGACATTTCCTGGGCCCTGCAAATCGCACACTCTATGGAGTCATCGTTGATTTCGGGAAAGTAACTTCTTCCATTGACATTAATATCCCATCCTGAGCGCTTGAAAAGGGTGATGGTTGCGTTCTGCAGGCTACCTTTGGGAATCCCTATTTTTAATAGGCTTTTCACTTATTATACACCTCCTCAGGGTCAAATAGCGGTGTTCCAACCACTTTGACGGAATCATCTTCAACTTTTTTAAAAAAACAGCTTTTATGTCCGGTGTGACATGCTGCACCGCCGAGTTGTTCAACTTTTAATAAAACCGTATCATTATCACAGTCTATTCTAATTTCTCGAATAAGTTGTAAATTCCCAGACGTTTTTCCCTTAACCCAGAGTTTTTTGCGACTGCGACTGTAATAGGTGGCCTTTCCGGTCGAAAGGGTTTCTTCCCATGCTTCTTTATTCATAAAAGCAAGCATCAAGACTTCACCGGTTTCATATTCTTGAACGACTGCGGGGATAAGGCCGTCCATTTTACCAAAATCAAGTTTGATCATCTGAAATTATCCTTTAAAATCACAATATATACTGTTAGTTATTGATATTTTCCTGTCAAATGGACAGTTAAAATCGTAACTTCTCAATATGTTCCGGTAGGCCCGCTACGCTATCCGCTGGTATGTCTAACCATAAGTTTTTGAGAAGTTACTTAAAATCAGATTAAGTAACTGTAATACAGGGCAAAGTCAAATTCTTTTTGGTATCATCACGGCCAAGATCAAACAGATTTTAACTGTGTCAAATCCGAACCGTTCTAAATGACCTGGCCTTGAATTATAATGAGAGCGTCTTGCTTAAAGGTTAAATATTTGTTAACATCGATAAAATAAAGACAGACCAAACGTTTAAAGAGGTATTTTAATGATTGCAAGACGAAAAGCCACCACTCAAATATTAAAAAAGCGCGCCAGGCGGGAAAAGTGGCGATTTGTTTCCTGGATGGTCCGGTGGTCGGTGCGAGCGATTTTATTCCTGATGATCTCCGGTGTGCTCGCGATGGTCGGTGTTTATTTCTATCTTAGTGATGATCTTCCCAAGATATCTTCATTAAAAGATTATCGTCCGCCTGTTATTACGACGGTGTATTCCGATGACAACAGAAAAATCGCGGAATTTTATAAGAACGGCGAATCGTGATTCCCCTCTCCAAAATGCCGCGAATGCTGACGGAGGCATTTATTGCCGCAGAAGATGCGCGGTTTTTTAAACACCAGGGAATCGATTTTTTGGGTATCATACGAGCGTTTTTTAAAAACATCGAAGCCGGATCGATTGTCCAGGGCGGCAGCACCATTACCCAGCAGGTGACGAAGTCCTTTTTATTAACATCGGAAAAAAGTTACGCCCGAAAAATGAAAGAGGCGATTCTGGCGTACCGGATTGACAAAACATTTACCAAAGAAGAAGTTCTTTTTCTGTATTTGAATCAGATTTATCTGGGGCATGGCGCCTATGGCGTCGGAGCCGCTTCAGAGAATTATTTCGGTAAATCCGCAGAAGAATTGAATCTCGCCGAATGTGCCATCCTGGCCGGTCTGCCCCAGGCCCCCAGCAGATATTCTCCCTTCAGACATCCGGAAAGGGCCAAGGAACGTCAGATATACGCCTTAAACCGAATGGTTACAGAAGGCTATATCACCAATATTCAAGCCACGGAAGCCATCAATACAACGCTGGATATCAAACCCAGGCGAAACTGGTACATCGAAGAGGTTCCCGTATATACAGAGCATATCCGGCGGTACATTGAGAAGCAATATGGTTCGGAGACTCTCTACCAGGAAGGGCTTAAGATCTACACCGCGGTGAATATTGAGATGCAAAAAATCGCACGGGAAGAAATAAAAAAAGGGTTGCGCGATCTTGATAAGCGCCAGGGTTATCGAGGCCCCCTAAGACATTTAGATCCAGAGGAAATTGAAGCATTTTCAAAAGACCTTCAAGATAAGTTTGACCACAGTCCCCTGGAAAAAGGAAAATTTGTTAAAGGGGTTGTGATCGCCGTCGATGACGGCAAAGACACTGTCACCGTGCGCATGGGGAACGCTTTGGGAATTATCGATATTGACGATATGCGGTGGGCCCGAAAACCGAATCCGGAAGTTGCCTATTACCACGTGAAAGTGAATCATCCCGGCAGGGTTCTTAAGGTCGCCGATGTCATCCAAATTCGAATCAAAGGTAAAAAAGCCGCAACCGATCAATGGGAACTTTCATTGGAACAAACTCCCAAGGCACAGTCGGCCCTGCTGTGTGTGGAAGCCGAAACAGGACTGGTAAAGGTAATGGTCGGCGGACGCGATTTTAAAGACAGCCAATTTAACAGAGCCATCCAGTCCAGGCGACAGCCGGGGTCCGCTTTTAAACCCATCGTATACGCAGCCGCCCTGGACAAGGGGTATACACCGGCAACCGTAATTATCGACTCGCCCATTGTTTTTCAGGATGAAAAACGCGATTTCACCTGGAAGCCCAGGAACTACAAAGAAAAATTTTTTGGCCCCACCCTTTTTCGTGATGCTTTGATAAAATCGCGTAACGTGGTAACGATAAAGATTTTAAAAGATATCGGTATTGATTATGCCATCGATTATGCCAAAAAATTGGGCATCACCTCAAACTTGAGCAGGGATCTTTCAATCGCTTTAGGTTCATCCGGCATAGCGTTGCTCGAAATCGTGAAAGCTTATTCGGTCTTTGCCAATAGCGGTTACCTTATAGAACCGGTTTTTATCACGAAAATCATTGATCGGGATGGGAAGGTTCTTGAGGAGGCGAATCCCAAACGGAAAGCCGTTATTGAAAAGAGTACCGCTTATGTTATGACGTGTCTGCTTGAAAGTGTGGTCAAACAGGGGACCGGTTGGCGCGTCCGGGCCCTGAAAAGACCGGTGGCCGGTAAAACCGGCACCACCAACAATCTTTATGATGCCTGGTTTGTCGGGTACACCCCCCGATATGTCACCGGAACATGGGTCGGTTTTGATGAGGAGGGGCCTCTTGGGAAGTCTGAAACGGGGTCCAGGGCCGCAAGCCCGATATGGCTGGATTTTATGAAACGGGTTCTGGCAGATAAATCTGTCAGGATTTTTAAGGTACCGGAAGGGGTTGTTTTCTCAAAAATTGATGCCGAAACGGGACTTTTACCGATTCCCGAGTCAAAAAAGACCATATTCGAATGTTTCAAAGAGGGAACGGTTCCGACCGAATACACCAAGCGGCCGGACGCGATTACCGAACCGGAGGAATTTTATAAGCTTGGGATGTAGTCGTTAACACGAAAGTAAAAAGATCAAATGCCCAGAAAGGCTTCCTTAACCTTTTCGTTTTCTAAAAGTTCGGAACCCGTACCCTCCAACACAACACGGCCATTTTCCAGAACGTAGGCCCGATCGCACATTGCAAGGGTTTGGGTCACATTCTGTTCTACCAGAAGAATGGTTACCCCTTCCGCCCGGATCCTTTTTATCATATCAAAAATATTCTGCACCAGGATTGGAGCAAGACCTAAAGAAGGTTCGTCAAACATCATTATCTTGGGAAGTGACATTAGGCCCCTGCCAATCGCGGCCATTTGCTGTTCTCCGCCGGAAAGGGTCCCTGCCAGTTGTTTGCGCCTCTCTTTTAATCTCGGGAAAAGTTCATATACGTAATCCATGGTCTCAAACCGCCGGGCCTTGGCCTTTCCATGAAGGGACCCCATGATCAGATTTTCTTCCACACTCATCTCGGGAAAAAGTCGCCGGCCTTCCGGAACGTGAACGACTCCCTTCTGTATGATTTCGTGTGGCGGGAGACGGTCCAGGCGGTCGCCATCTAACTCAATTGAGCCCTTGCCTGGGGTGAGCAATGCGGAAATCGTTTTGATTGTGGTTGATTTGCCTGCACCATTCGCGCCGATTAATACCACAATCTCCTTTTCCCGAACCTCAAAAGAGACATCCCACAGAACCTGAAGGTCGCCATAAAACACATCAATACCGTTAACCGTGAGCATAATCTTCCCCCAAATAGGCTTCAATCACTGCCGGAATATTCGCCACCTCTTGAGGTGTTCCTTCCGCAATCGTTTGTCCAAAATTGATGGCATGAATCCGATTCGAGATGGTCATGATCACTTTCATAATATGTTCTACGATGATAATGGTTACCCCTTTAGCGCGTATTTTTTTAATCAGTTCAATCGCTTCATCGAGTTCCGATGGATTTAGGCCCGCGGCCGTCTCATCTAACAGTAAAAGCTCCGGTTTGGTCGCCATGGCCCGCGTAATCTCAAGCCGTTTACGTTCACCAATCGGTAGACTTTTTGCAATCACGTCCTTGCGGTGCGCCAACCCGCAAAACTCCAAGGTTTCCAGGGCCATATCCTGCGCTTCGTGTTTTGTGCTTGCTTTTGAATAGGCGGCCGCAATTACATTGTCCAGAACCGTCAATCGGCCCAGGGGTTTAACCACCTGAAAGGTCCGGCCGATTCCCATTTTACAGATCTTGTGTGTTTTGAGACCCGTAATATTTTGGCCTTTATAATGAATGGTTCCACTGGTAACCCGATGAAAGCTGCTAATGAGGTTGAAAATTGTGGTTTTTCCAGAGCCATTCGGACCAATCAAACCGAAAATTTCATTTTTCTGGACCTGGAAGCTCAAATCGTTTACCGCTGCCAGTCCGCCAAAATATTTCACCAGATTCTTGACTTCAAATAAAATCAAGTTGCGATCCTCTTTTTTCTAAGTGGATAAAATGTGCCGACTATCTTGTTCCAGTCACCTACAATACCATTCGGCAGAAGCAGGATGACCAGGACGACCAGGATACCAAAGCCCAACACATGCGCATGACTTATATATTTTGCTACAATATTTAAAAAATCTGAGCCTGTCAGCACAGCCAGACCTTTGAAAAAACCAAAAAATCCGGTTCTGAAAAATTCATGTACCGCCACCATTACAAAGGCGCCCACCACGGGTCCGTATATGGTTCCCACACCGCCGACAATACCGACCAAAATAGCCATAATGGATATATCATGGAGGGAAAAAACCACTTCAGGGTCGATAAATCCCATATAATTCATGAAAAGAGATCCGGCCATGCCGGTAAGAAATGCGGCGATATTCAAAGAAACCATCTTGTAATAATGGGTGTCGATGCCCAGGCTTTCGGCCGCATCCTGATCTTCTCGAATAGAAAGGAAATAATAGCCCCATTTGGATTTCATCACGACCTGGATAGCTGCCACCGATAGTAATGCCAGACCCAGGGCAATGTAGTAATAGGGAATTTTGGAAACAAAGGTTGGCATTATCAAAATGCCGACCATGCCATCGGTCAAAGATTCCCAAATGGTGGCAATATGTCGACACACCTCATTGAGTGCCAGACTTGCAAGGGCAAAGTAGGCCCCTCTTAATCGAAAACAGATCCAGCCAAAAGGAAAGGCCACGGCCATGGCTGCAAATCCGCCAAACGCCATGCCCCACCAGGCTGACAAACCCAGTTTGCTTGCTAAAAGCCCTGCTGTATAAGCGCCGGTACCGAAGAAAGCCGCGCCGAATGAGACCTGCCCTGTATACCCCGCGATCACGTTCCAACCCGAACCGATCACGACCCACATGAGAAACAGGATCATCAGATGTTGATAATACGCATTTTGAACCACCAGGGGAAAGATGATCAGGATCAAAAGCATTACCAAAGGCGCAATTTTTTCATGCGCATCCTTTCGTTGTTATCGAACAGATAGTGTCCGTCCAGCAACGAGGATTTTTGTTCGAGATCAAGGCCTGCGAAAAATTTTACCGCAGGCATATAGTTGATATTCCGAGGATAAAATTTTGAGCATAACGCCGAGATCGGGCAAAAAGACCGT
>JAFDFH010000226.1 GCA_019309945.1 Deltaproteobacteria bacterium | reverse complement strand
CCGCAAAGGTGGCAGGAAACAGCAGAAAGGTTCATTTCACTCACGGGGTCCCAGGGATTTTAGATAGGTAATAATCCGCCACCGATCCATCACCGCGATGGTGGTCGCCAGGGGTGGTTGCCGGCCGTTGGGGATTCCGTAACTAATCTCCTTAAAGAGAATGCCTTGAGGCCTGGACTGAACCCGGACACTTTGCAAATCACCGGGCAGGGGATGAAAACTCTGGCCGACGGTGCCGTTACCGTCAAAGTATTTTCCATGGCACTGGGCACAGTAAATGAAATATAAGGACTTTCCCGCTTCAATTACTTGAGGGTCGCTATTTTCAAAAGGCGATATTAAATCCTCGCCCCTAAGGCCTCTGAAAACAGCTTCGCCGCCCTTAACGGGGATGACCGCTTTTTCCATTATCAGCATGGGTTCTTCATAGGGCCGGACGGCAGGGGTTTCCCACATCCGGCCGATTTTGAGATTTTCATCATACAGCGTTAAAAACATATAAACCGTCATAAGTACAACTGCTGCCAGCAAGGCCAGGATCGAGATTCGCTTCATCTATTCCCCCTTAGCGCCCTTTACGTGTTGGGGATACGGTGATACCTTGTAAATTGCATAGGGGGATTCTCCGGGAACATCTTTAAGCGGACGATAGTTCCAGGTGGGCTGGCCCACATCGCCAACTACAAAAAACGAAAACCCCCCCTTTACCAGTACCCATACCAAGAGAAGCATAATGATCACCCAGGTGACAATAGTGGATTTTTTTGCTGTTGAATTTTCCATTTTTATATTAGGTTGTCCTCCCGATTGGTTGATGCCAAGGGTTCGAGGATTTAAGGGGTTTGGAATTGATCCCTATATTTTTACCCCCAGCAAAGCGGTCCCGAGAATATAAAAGAAAACCCAGAGGATGGTTCCGGCTATAATCAGCATCATCGACAGGGGGAAAGGTGCGTCCCTGTCCTCAATTCCTTCAGGAAAACGGTAGATGATTTTTTGCTTGCGTTCTTCCGCATCTTCGCTTTTAAGATGGCTGTAAGCGAGCGCCAATCCGAAAATCAATATAAAGATCAGGGTTGGTAACACATACAGTACGATATGTTGGAAGTTGAGCAGATTAAAATGTCGCATGTGGTTTTCCTTTAAAATTTGTTTGCGTTTAAAAGCGCGAAAAGGAGCACTGCCCCGCTGGCCGCCAGGCCGGCTAACGATAGAAGCACAAGGGCATAGGCCTCATAACGCTTAAACGTCGAGATTTTGGCGATGGGCGTTTCATGCTCATCTTCCAGGGGCAGAAAGCGTGCCCTTTGCTGATCTTTAAACTGGCCGTTCCTGAGGGCCCAGAAAAAGACCGCCAGGCTGATGACAAATCCCACCACCATGTAGATTATGAAATAGGGGAAATACATTAATTCTACCTTCGATATTTCGTTCCACAAAAAGTACGAAAATGATTTCTAAGATAACCAATCAACCATTCGACCAATTATCTAATCAACCAACTTATGGTTCATAGGCCGCATCAATTCCTTTTGGTTCGGTATTGGCATCGGTCTGATTGATGAAGTTAACCTTAACATAATTGCCCACGTCCCAGATCTTTTCCGACTCCAGCTCGCGTTTGAAATAGGGCATGGCCGTACCGGTAATACCGTTCATGATCTGATAGTACAGAATTCCTCCGGAAATTCCCCTACCTTTTAAAATGGTAAAATTTAAGGGCGGTGGATACACATACGGCTGAGCGGGCCCCATGCCGTCACCGATGGGACTGTGGCATCCGAGACAAAAATCCTGATAGATTTTGTGCCCCCGGGCCAGTCCGGCTTCCGTCGTCGGATAGGGATTGGGGAGGTTGCGCCAACCTTCCGGTACGTTGTCGTGTAGCCATTTTACATTGGCGGCCGGACCGCTTTCATAGGCCTTGATCGCTTCTTTTTTCCAGAACCGTTGTCTTTCCATCCGCTGGTCTGCATCTCTAAGCCCGAGACTCTGGGCGTAGGTCGTTAACTTTTTAATAGCTTCCATGCCGAGAAAGGCAAATGCGGGCATAATGGAAAGCGGTCGTGTAAACCGGGGATTGATAAAATGGGCCCTATGCCAGTCATCCGGATGCTCGCCGCCTTCCTGGGAAAGGTCCGGCCCGGTTCGTTGCGAGCCCAGCAAAATAGGTTTGTCTTGAATATAATCACCGGCCTGGGCGATCCTTTCGGCACCCAAGCCCCAGTCTATGGAACGGATGGATTGACTGTGGCAATATACGCAACCATTGGCGATATAGATTGATCGGCCGTCAGCTTCTTGAGTGGTCCGGGCACGAAAGATATCGGAGGGTGTCTCAATACGTGTGGCGTAGGGTAAAAACACCACCACAAAAACAATGACACCCAAAATCAGGAGGCTGCCGATAACAACGGCTCCTGGCGTCATTTTCATTCGATTTCTCCGGTGTTGAAAAACATTGATCGATAGATGTTATACAGTCCAATAACCGCCGAGCTGAAAATCATGAGTCCCAGTGAAGCCCGGATAATATAGTAAACATGAATTTGCGGGAGCACCCGGTAAACGGTTTCACCGTTGAGCCAGGCATTGCCTTGGATCAGTCCCGCGATGGTAAGGACCACGGTAAAACCGATCACACCGATTAAGATCAGCCAGTACTGGAAATCAGCCAGGAATTTACTGTAGATCGGTTTCCCGGTTATTCGAGGCAGGGTGTAGTAAAGCCCTCCTATCGCGATCATCCCGGCAAACCCTAAAACCCCGACATGGGCGTGACCAATGACCCAGTTGTTAAAATGCGTCACCCGTTGCACATCCGGAAGCGCCATCATGGAACCTTGAATACTGACGAAGAAATACATGATGGTGCCGGTGAAAACAAATTTGGCGCCGATGTCGGCATGAATCTCTCCGAGCTTTCCTTTGGCCGTGTACCAGATGTTAATCAGAAACGCCATGACGGGGATGACCATGGCCACGCTGTCCACAATGGCGATGACCTTGAGCCAGGTGGGTGCCGGCACCTGCAGCAGATGGTGAGTTCCGATATGGGTGTAAACAACCAGCAGCGACCAGAACCCGAACAGCGAGAGGGTATGGCTGTATAGGGGCGCCCGACAAGCTTTAGGAATCACATAGTAGGCTACTCCGGCGGATAAGGGCGTCAGCAGAAGACCAAAAACATTATGGCCATAAAACCACAAAAGAATTGCATCCGGGATACCCACCAAAGAGCCGCTATTGGGCCTCCAGATGACGTTTCCAAGGCTGAACGTAACCACAGTCAGAATAATACCGGCGCATACATACCAGACCGAAACATAGAGGATCGGTTCTTTGCGCCGGGCAACGGTCATTATCAGATTGATAAAAACCAGGGATAAAGCCGCAACAATCAACATGTCGATGGGCCAGATCATTTCGGCATACTCTCTTCCTTGCGTGTATCCGCAGGCCAGACTGACAAAGACGGTAACCAAGGTGCAATTCCATCCCAAAACGGTTATCACGCCCAGCCTTTCACTATAAAGTTCTGTCCGCAGCAATCGCGGTACATAGTAAAAGGCTGCGGAAAGCAACCCGGGAGTTACAAATCCGAAAAGCACCAGATTGACATGGATGGGTCGAATCCTTCCGAATATAAGCCATCCGATGTTTTCGGTCAGATCGGGTGCGATGAGTTCGGTGGCGCCGAGGAGCCCCATGAAGGTGGCAACAACCATCCAGAACGCTGAGGTGAGGCAAAAGCCTTTGGCGGTCCAGTAATTTGGTAGTAATGGTTGTGAGTTACCGGTCAATTGTTTCTCCTTAATGAGAAATTCGGGTTAGCTGTGGCAGGCCAGCCAACAATCCAGATTGGCCGCTTTATTTTGATGACATTCAACGCAGAATCCCATCTTAAATCGTTTTCCCCGAATTCGATCCATGGTCTCAATCTGTCCATGGCATTGTTGACATTCGATTTCCTTTTTAATGTGTCGCTGATGATTAAACAGAACGTGTTCCGGAAGATAGAAGGCTTTTTTCCATGGTGTCGGCGTCCGCGTATTAAAATATTCATGTTCCTTTCGTATCCAGGGGTGATTGGCAATGATGTACTGATGACAGTAAAGGCACTTTTCGACCGGTGGGATCCCCGGATTAATCGACCGGCCAACATAAGGGTGACAGAACTGGCACTGAATCGCCTTAACACCCGAATGAACGCGATGGCTGAAAGGGATTGGCTGTTCGGGACCGATCCGGGTGGCCGGCGATACGTAAAAAAAATAAAGAAATCCCAGAACCAGCAACACACTGAGCCCGGTCCATAACAGTGGAACCTTGTTTTTGGCCAGTGAAGATACGGTTTCGCCAAAAGCGGTAATCAATTTTATCGGCTTACCTCCGGTGCCGATAATCACGGTCAGTACCAAAACCGTTGCCAGTACAATGGCGGTGATCAATATTTCCATCACGTCACCTCTCCGTCGGCAACGCGGACGAGCTCCGGAAACAGGTTCAGAAAAAAGCAGATGGTCAGTGCCATCAGACTCCCGAATCCTAAGAATAGCAGGCCGTCGGTCAGGCCTAATGGAAGGGCGGACACATGGGGATTTAAGGCCGGTCCCAGGAGTAGGAGATGTTCCAGCCAGATTCCCATGATCACAACGGCACAAAGGACACTCATGAACAGGGGTTTTGTTTTGATCTTCTTGTTTAGCAGAATGATGAACGGGATGATAAAACAGATGATAAAAATAAACCAGGCCAGATAATTCCAAGGCGGCGTCATGGTTCGTTCAATAAGGTAGGCGGTTTCTTCGGGAATATTGCCGTACCATATAACCACCAGTTGGACGTAGAAAAA
>JAFDFH010000225.1 GCA_019309945.1 Deltaproteobacteria bacterium | reverse complement strand
CGACAAATGCCGAAAAAATCCAGTCGATGGGCCAGGATTTTAAAACCGGTTTCTTCAGCGACGGCTGCTGTCATGTCTTTTAAACTTGCCAAGTCCGGATCGATGATCTTTTTGCACTTGACACAAAGGACATGTGGATGGGGATAAGGTTTGTTTCCATCATAGCGGTTACCGCCGTCCGGAAATCCAAGTTCCAAAACTTCTCCCAGCGATTTGAGCAGCATGACATTGCGATATACCGTCGCCAAACTCATCGTCGGAAAATCGTCCTGCAGCTGCTGGTATATTTTTTCGACGTTGGGATGCCCTTTACTGCGGGCCAGAACTTTCACAACAGCCAGACGCTGAGGGGTGAGCTTGTGATTGTTTTCCCTAAGTTTTTTTATGATGGTATCGAATCTTTCATTCGGATCAGTCATTTACAAGCCACCTTTAAATTAGTGATACAACGAGCTAAATAATAATTATTATTAAATGATATCTTTTCCCAAAAAGTCAAGAGATTTTTTTAGGACCAACTAAATAGACACATCGGTTATCTTAATGAATTAGGCTTGAAATTAGAAATAGGGGTAAACAACAGGATCCAATTTTACTGAGGTATAATCGATTGAATTGCAGGGTTAACGCATTTGATTTCGATACAGCGTAGTGACGGTGTGTTTCGCTTGGAAACCGACTGACTGTTTGAAGGGCTTTCGTTAGCCTGAGCTGAATGAAATGATGACTTAAAAAATCAAGGGGATCATTTAACGGCGAGTTGTTATTAATATCTCTGGCACGGCTCGGGCTTACGGGTGTTTAAGCCCAAGTTTCAGTTGGCTGAAAAGTGATCCACGCCGTCGCGGAGCGTTCTACCTGTATTGGGATTCAAATGCGTTTGCCCTGGGTTAAATTGAAGGCAATTTTGACATTGGAACTAAAATTTGGTAAATTACACAATATTAATTTTATTCCAATAAGTTATCTAAGCAGTGACCTGTTCCGTTCTGCAGCAAGCAAACTTCATAAGTTCATTTGAAGGCTATCCACAAGCGGACCGGCTGGTTTAAATGGGGTTCTATTATGGTCAAAATGGGATTGGATGATAAACATGGTTGCTTGGGATGAACAGACGGATGTAATCGTCTTAGGTAGTGGTGTGGCCGGGCTATCCGCAGCCATAGAAGCAAGCCAGGCCTTTGCAGGGGTCATCGTATTTGAAAAGATGAAGGTGACGGGCGGCAATACCCGCATTAGCGGTGGGAGTTTGGCAGCGCCGGGCAACTATTTACAGAAGAGGCTGGGTGTAGAGGATTCATCGGAATTATTTTATGAGGATATGCTACAGGCCGGGTTAGGGCTCAATCATCCTCAACTTCTCAGGAAAGTAGCCGAGGGAGCAGCAGAGGCCATCGACTGGACCAGAAACGTCCTGGGTGTGAATTACCTGGATCGTCTGGATCGTTTTGGCGGACACGCTGTTGCCCGCTGCCTCACGACCCGCAGCCAATCCGGCGTTGATATCATTAAAGCTCAAATAATCAAGTTGAATCAACTGGGTGTGGAAATCCGCACCGGTTGCCTGTTGACGGGTCTGCTCACCGACCATAAGGGTGCCGTGAACGGCGTTCAAATCCGCTCGGGTTACAATTTTCCCGATGAAAATAGCGGGATTATAAAAAATATCCGCGCCAGACGCGCCGTCGTATTGGCAACGGGCGGATTCGGCAACGACATTCGATTCCGCATGCTCCAAAATCCCGGTTTGAATGAATCCGTAAGATCAACCAACCATCGGGGAGCTACAGCCGAGGGACTCGTTGCGGCCTTAAAGCTAAATGCTGCTCCGGTTCATCTTTCCTGGATACAAATGGGTCCCTGGTGTTGTGCCGATGAAGCCGGATACGGGCGAGGGGCTATTTTTGCCTCTTACAGCGTATACCCGACCGGAATCTTGATTGATCCTGGTACCGGCGGTCGTATCGTCAATGAATGGGCTGATCGCCGGCAGCGGTGTGATGCCATTTTCAAGACAGGTCGTGTTTGTGTGGGAATTGTGGATGCCAAAGGGGCAGAGAAGGCCGCCGAAAGTCTTCAATACTGTTTAAAGAGTGGAAAAGTCAAGGGATTCGAAAAAATTACGGATCTTGCCGCAAGTTACGGGATACCGCCTCATCATTTGGAAACGACGGTGAATCACTACAATCAAATGGCCCAAGCGGGGAGCCGGGACGATT
This sequence comes from Deltaproteobacteria bacterium, assembly GCA_019309945.1. Lineage (GTDB taxonomy): Bacteria > Desulfobacterota > Desulfobacteria > Desulfobacterales > JAFDFH01 > JAFDFH01. Next base: position 3,337 of record JAFDFH010000225.1, on the reverse strand, counting down.
TTGGCAAACCACTCGATCAAGACACCCAACCGTTGGAAAATCCTCCTTTTTATGCAATAAAGCTTTGGCCTAAGGTCCATTACACACCAGGAGGCGTAGGAATTAATTCAAAAACCCAGGTTATCGACCTTCAAAACCACCCCATTCCCAATCTTTTTGCGGCCGGTGAGGTTTGTGGTGGTATCCACGGTGCAAGCCGTTTGGGTAGTTGTGCCCTTCCCGAGTGTATCATATTCGGACGCATCGCCGGCCAAAAGGCGGCATCCTTGCATTCACAGGATGAGGCCTAAGTTTTTATAGGAATGCCATTTGAAAATTGGTAAAAGAAATCTATGGATAAGACTCATCCTTCTCGGTATCGCGCTGATTGTAGTGATACAGGTCGTGCGTTATATTTTTAGAGAGGAAGAGCGCCGGACCAGAATATATATTCGTGAGGCCATAAAAAAAAAGTATCCGCAAGCCGTCAACCAACTAAAGGCCACCCATGGTCTTAGACCTTTTGAACAACCTATACCTTCGCTAAAACCTGATGCACACAAGTCGGAGGTAATCCTGCTCCATGGACTCGACGACCCCGGAAAAATCTGGATGAATCTGGCCCCGGTGCTGGTCAATGCCGGTTTCCATGTTTTGATCATGACGTATCCGAACGACCAGCCCATAACGGAGTCAGCTCAATTTTTTCTAAAACAGATTGAATCCTATATGGTATCAGGAACAGGAAGTATTTCAATCGTTGCACACAGCATGGGAGGATTGGTTGCACGTGAGATGCTGACCAATCCAGCACTGTTCTATACCGAAAAGGTAGATAAAGGAGAGCTTCCCGCCGTTGAGCGGCTGATCATGGTGGGCACCCCGAATCATGGATCGGGATTGGCCCAATTTCGTATCTTTACCGAATTTCGTGATCAACTGTCAAATCTGTTTAACGAAAATTACCACTGGCTTCAGGGAATCCTTGACGGTGCAGGCGAAGCCGGTATTGATTTGATTCCCGGCAGCAAGTTTCTGAAAAAGTTAAACCGTCGCCCCCACCCCTACAATGTAAACATGCTGGTCATTGCGGGAGTGATGAGCCCCTGGCAAAAAAATGAAATTGAGGAATTCGCCCGTACATTGGAGGTCAAACTACCGGGAGATGCCCGGGGTACCGCAAAAAAAATGGAAAACGTATTACTTTCAATGTCTGACGAAATCGGTGATGGTCTGGTCTCTGTGGATTCCGCACGCCTTCCGGATGTTCCTATCAGAATCGTCAAAGGTACACATCTTTCAATGATACGAAACATCAGAGCCGGCAGTCAGCGTATTCCCCCGGCAATACCCATTATTATTAAACAGCTTAATCGATCAGTACCTAAAAATTAACTGAACGAACCCGCTGGGGGTCACGGGGAATATACAAATGACAATTCATAGCTTAACGCAGCAAGTTGCGGGGAATTTAAAATGAAAATAGGCGCTCAGTGGCGCGATAACGACAATTTGTTGTCGATGTTTGAAATCTACGTTTTTTCCACTTGCGCCCGATACCCGATACTGAATACTGGATACTGGATGCTCGCTAACTCAAAATTGGAATTTTAGCTTCTTTTTATAATGATTAACATCCTTAATTTTAGGCATTTTAGCGCATTTTAGGCATTTTAGGCATTTGTAGCTCGGGTTTTTAGCGTTACAGTTGCCCCACCGAGCGTAGTCTCATACGAAGCATAGGTTATTACAACTAAATTTTCGGTTTTCTTACACGACTCGTCCTGAGGGTCAACAACACTCTTTCCAGCTTTAAATTTCTTACATTATTGAAAGCATTCTCATCAGACTGCAGATATTTAATTGTCCTGATCAGGATTATCATCGTAATGCAAGTGATAATTAGGCCCACATCTCGGTACCCTTCAAAAAGAACTGAACTGACAACTTCATTCAAACTACTAAATCCTGCAGCCCATTGAATCTCAAAAGGCCAGAGTAAAGAGACCGGTGAATCTGTAAAAAAGAGATCTGCCAGTGTATGTGAAAATATAATCGCAAAACATGTGCTAAATGAAATTTTGGGGAACAGATTTGAGAACCTCCCCAAACCTGAAGCAACCAATCCCATAAGTACAGCAAAGGCTAAGCTGTGCGTAGGACCGCGATGAAACGCATTTCCATTTCCTTTTAAAATGAGTCCGAAGATAACATCCAAATCCGGTAAATTTGCGAGAACGACAATGAAAAACATGACCTTTAGACTACTCAGGCTTATCATTCTTTTAGAGCTACATTCGTGGGTCAATAATCCAAGTGCGGCATGTCCGAGCGGAAGAGGCATAATTTAAACCACCTTTGTAAATGTTAAGAATCCAGGCCAAGAGGACGTGGCTTTCGGATTCAAATTAAAATTTGGTCAATCTAAAGGAATCAAGTGTAAGAAACCAAGCATAATTTATGCCAAAAATAAAAAGACCTCTTTTTATTCTCTTTTTAGATAGTTAGTGCCCGAACGAAAACTAGATCGTTTTTCCAAGTTCAAGGAAGGCGATCCGCCTGAGGTGGATTAACCGCAGGAATACATTAGCGTATTTTGAGGATTAAAATCTGAGCCTGACGCAGAAATTGGGGAAAATAGCAGTTTTCGTTCAGGCACTAGTTAATACCACCTTACGAATCAGATACTGTCAGGATTGGGTGGAAAAAGTAATAAAATTGTGAAAAAATATTCCCAACTCTGTTATAGCTCTTTTGAATGTCACAAAATCTGATCCGGTTTGGGTGATTTGGCATCAAAATACACAAAAATAATTAGGGGATTATTTTTTGAATCTTGGTTTACCGGAATCGCTCAACAATACGGGTATAGTCGGGTTCACAAATCAGGGACTAAACCATGCGTCTGTGTTTCTACAGAATTCATGGCATTGAAATTCTGGACATTATCAGATATAGTCCTTAGAGCTCACTCAAAAATAACTTCACATTTTAAACGACGATGCATCCCGCCTAGCTGCGGAATTGGACAAAAGGGGACGTTTTTCAAAGGTCTCGTTAAGGTATGATGGAGAGACGATCTATTCCAACAGATTGGGGGCGAACCTAAAGTGATCATAAACCCTAAGCGTATCCGTTTGGTTATCATCCTTAGCATTGGACTTATCTTTTGCAGCTGCGCCTTTGTCAATGTAAAAACCCCTTATGATAAGGATTTAGACCATACCCAATTGGGATCGAAAATCGGAACGGCCGAAGCTTACAGTGTCCTTTGGTTGTTTGCCTGGGGTGACGCCAGCTATGCCAAGGCGGCCGAAAACGGTGGCATTACAGTTTTACGTAGTGCCGACCAGGAAAT
>JAFDFH010000028.1 GCA_019309945.1 Deltaproteobacteria bacterium | reverse complement strand
TTCATTCCGACCGTGCAACCCCTTGTTGCATCGATCACCTTGGCCACAACCTTATGGCCGATTTCTGGATGTGATTTTGTCCTTTGAAGGCCCTCTTTTCCTGTTTTCCGGGTTGATTTTGGTTTTTTTCCCTCTGCTGTCGTCCATCTTCAGGAGATCACTATACGTACACATTAAGATAGTGTCCGTCCAGAAACGAGGATTTTTGTTCGAGATCAAGGCCTGCGAAAAATTTTACCGTAGGCATATAGTTGATATTCCGAGGATAAAATTTTGAGCATAAAGCAGAGATCGGACAAAAAGACCGTTTCTGGATGGACACTAAATAATTTAAATCGAATTAAAAGTGATAAACTCGTAAAAAGTCCGATTTAGAAAGTTCAAATTTAAGGCGTGCAAATTTTGTAATCATGAGGCGTACTTATCGTACGTTGAATGATTGCGAAATGCAGCACAACGCAGAAGTTGGACTTTTTACGAAACCGTCAAAAGTGCCATCCTATTAATTAAACGCAATCAATATGTACAGAGCAAAACCTGATCGAAATAAAACCGGTTTCTCCATAACCCTGCTGATTACCGGTTTGTTTTTATTATCTGCCTGCCAGTCACATAGCACGGCTACGGAAAACCCATCCTCGACGAAAAGACCGGAAAAACTTGTGGTTTTGCCATTCAAAGACATGGCGTCGATATATGGGGAAGGTGTGAGTGTCAGATCCCCGTTATCCGGTAAAGTTTTTATGACCGGAGAGATAGTTCAGGGAGCAAACGAAATTCTTGAGCAACACCTAATTTCTCTGCTTCGTGCCCGGAACGATTTCATTTTAATTCCGACCAGCCAGGCTCAGGGAGTTCTTTCCGGACTTTTGAAAAATTATGAAGACACACTATCGGATCGCAACATTGCCGTAAAAACAGGGATAGCTCTTGATGTCGATGCCGTAGTCTTGGGATATATTTATCGTTTCAGTCAACGGGTTGGAGCGCGATATTCAGCTAAATTTCCTGCTTCTGTAGCTTTCGATATCTATCTCATCGATGTGGAAACCGGTCGTATTTTGTGGCGTGGTAATTTTGATGAGACGCAACGCCCTTTAAGCGAAGATCTTTTCCAGGTGGGTACATTTATAAAAAGAAAAGGGGGTTGGATTACTGCCAAAGAAATGGCGCATTCAGCCTTAGATAAAATATTTTTAACATTTCCCTAGACCATGATAATCATACCTGCGGTGGACATTAAAGACGGTCGATGTGTTCGGCTTTTGCAAGGGCGTATGGATGCAGAGACAATTTTTTCTGATGATCCTGCTGCCATGGCAAAACGGTGGGAGCAGGAAGGCGCGGAAGTGATTCATGTTGTTGATCTTGATGGTGCCGTTGAAAAAAACCCTCGGAATACAGATACAGTCAGAAAAATTATCGATGGTGTTCATGTGGGTGTTCAAGTGGGGGGTGGAATCCGAAACGAAACGACAGTCCGAATGTATCTCGACCTTGGTGCTCAACGAGTGGTTATTGGCACGGAGGCAATCCGAAACCCTCAATGGGTGAAGAATGCCTGTAAGGCATTTCCGGAGCGGATCATCGTGGGCATTGATGCTCGCAATGGAATGGTGGCTATTGAAGGGTGGACTGAAACCACTGAAATTAGCGCCGTGAATCTTGCAAAACAGTTTGAGGATTGCGGGGTTGCAGCAATAAATTTTACAGACATCCATAGGGATGGAATGCAGACCGGCCCGAATATAATAGAGACTCGGCGCCTTGCAGAGGCTGTAACGATACCGGTAATTGCATCAGGTGGTGTTTCAACAATACAAGATATAAAAAATTTAGTGCCCTTGGAAGCAATCGGCGTTGCAGGCGTGATAACAGGGAGAGCATTATACAGCGGAACTTTGAACCTAAAAGAGGCGATTGAAATTTCCACCCAATCGGTAAAAAAATTATAGCTAAAAATCCAGCCAATTTTTCTTGACAATAAATACAAAGAAAATTATATTAAAGGTTTAATAATAATTTATTTATTGTCTGTCTTTGCATGAACCTTATCTTTTTAATAAATTCAGATCTTCGAACTTGTCAAATGGAGTGCATCAGGGTACGGGTTAAACTTCATCCCATTTAAGACCTTTCCGTATTTATCAGTTTAAATTGTCGGTTTTTCCTGTTTTATCGTTATGGAGGGTAATCTTTTTGGGAATTTTTATCCCCGAAGATAAGATTTCAGAAATTCGGAATACAGCTGATGTCGTTGATATCGTATCGGAAGTCGTCCTTCTGAAAAAAGCAGGACGAAACTACGTTGGACTTTGTCCGTTCCATTCGGAAAAGACCCCCTCATTTACTGTAAGTCCCGAAAAACAAATCTTTTATTGCTTTGGCTGCGGTGTGGGGGGCAATGTTTTCAGTTTTTTGATGAAACAGGAAGGGATTTCCTTTCCTGAAGCGGCCAGAATGCTTGCAAAACGATATGGTATTGCGCTTCCGATCCAAAAAATATCGCCGGAGCAGAAAAGACGGATAACCGAAAAAGAGTCCCTGCTCGATATCAACAGACAGGCCATGGACTATTTTTGTAACGCCTTGCATAACAGTTCAGCAGGGACAAAAGCAGTTTCATACCTAAAAGAAAGGGGGATAACCCAAGATGTAATCAACTGTTTTAATCTGGGATATGCCCCGGGTGGATGGGACAACCTTTTAAATTTTTTTGTAAAAAAAGGAATCTCACCTGTATTTCTTGAAACATCCGGATTGGTCTTGTCCAGAAAAAATAAAAACGGCTATTACGACCGTTTTAGGGACCGTGTTGTCTTTCCTATTATCGATGTGGCTATGCAGGTGATCGGTTTTGGCGGCCGGGTGTTGGATGATTCCCTGCCGAAATATCTTAATTCTCCGGAAACACCAATATACAACAAAAGTCGCTCACTCTATGGTTTGCACTTGGCTAAACGGAAATGCAGGGAAAGTGATACGGTTTATATCGTTGAAGGTTATCTTGATCTTTTGGCTCTTTATCAACACGGCGTAGAAAATGTGGTTGCAACCCTTGGAACGTCGCTTACATCAGAACATATCCGACTCCTAAAAGGATATTGCCGAAAAATGATCCTCGTGTATGATTCGGATGTGGCGGGAATCAAGGCCGCAGAGCGGTGTATCGACATTTTTTGGAAGGAGCATGTCGATTTTAGGAAAGAATATGTGGATACCCGGATTATCATATTACCCGCCGGACACGATCCCGATTCGTATATTTTCAAATTTGGTTCGGGCGCCTTTGTGGATGCCGCTAATACTGCGCCAGGCATCATGTCCTTCCTGATAGATGCTGCCATAAAGAAGCATGGGCTTGCGGTGGAAGGAAAAATTCGTGTTATCTCAGACCTCAAAGCGCCCCTTTCCGCCATTAATGACCGTATGGCCCGATCCTTATATATAAAAGAAGTTTCGGAAAAAATCGGTGTTGATGAGGGCTCTATTATGGAAAAGGTCAGGGATATGTCGGATAGAAAACAGGCCGGACAAAAAAAGCCAACGGGCGTGCATCATATTGCTTTGGAGGGTTTCCCTAAAACAGGCACGCTGAATTCTGAAAGTGACCGAGGGATTCATGCAACGGAGAACAGGCTGGAAAGGCAGATCCTCACCATGATGCTCCAATTTTCGGAAATTTTACCTGAAATAAAGAAGCGCAACATCATTGAAAAATTCAAAGATAATACCTTGAAATCTATAGGAAGCATGATCTTATACCGTAGGGTGGGGAATTCGAATAAGCAGATTTCTGATATTTTGGCTTTTAGTGATGATAAAGAAAAAAGAAGTCTAATTGCTCATTTGGCAATTGGTGATGATATATGGGACCGTGAAGGCTGTCTTAGATTAATTTCGCAATATGAGGCAAGCAGGAACCGCCGTGAAAATTCGCTATTAGAAAAAATAAAGGCTGCTGAGCAAAACAATGACAATGAACTCCTTTTAGAACTATTGAGAAAAAAGCAAAATCAGGCCAGAAAAAGGCACTAATGCTGAACTGGTGCCTGAACGAAAACTGCTATTTTCCCCAATTTCTGGGTCAGGCTCAGATTTTAATCCTCAAAATACGCTAATGTATTCCTGCGGTTAAAATTTTCGGCTTCCTTGAACTTGGAAAAACGATTTGGATCTAACGGACCCATCGGGCAAAACAGAATGTTTGCGAGGGTTTTAATCTGGCGTCTGCAGGAGGCTGACCTTATGGCAAAAAAAACCATAAAAAAGCAGGATAAGAAAAAGGATATCGATAAGAAAGAACTAGCAAAACTCGTTTCAAAAGGGAAAAAACAGGGATACTTAACCTATGATCAAATTAATGAGGTGATTCCGGAAGATATGTTATCAACGGATCAAATTGATGAAACACTAATGATGCTAGGTGATCTCGATATCGATATTGTGGATGAAAGAAAAGTAAAAGTAGCGGATACTTCAAAAAGGACGGAAGAAAACAAGAAAGTCGAAAGTGCGGCATCAGATTTCGGTACGGTAACGGATCCGGTCAAGATGTATTTACGTGAGATGGGTCTTGTTACCCTTTTAAGCAGGGAGGGCGAGGTTGAGATAGCCAAGAGGATTGAAGCTGGTGAACAGGAAGTCTTAAAGGCACTTCTGGATACTACCATAGGAGTGGAATTCATTTTGGATCTCGGGGAACACATCGAAAATGGAGCACTTCGTCCAAAGCATGTGTTGAGGGATCTTGATGAAGGGGATACATACATAGACGAAATGTTTCAAATCGAAAGCTTTGTAAATACCATCCATGCCATTAAAGAGATGCATGCGGAAAACAGAGATTATCGGGAAAAACTTTTTTCGCCCAACATTGATCCAGCTGAAAAACGACGGGTTCGTAAATGTATAGCTCGCCGAAATGATAAAACGTTTACCTATCTCAAGGATTGGCGCTTTGAAAGTGGTGTGTTAGAAAAGATAGAAAAAATGGCAAGAGGGCAGATCGAGTGGTTCGATGCCATGCACAAAATGATGCTTACCTGTGCTGAGAAAGTGGGTGCCTCGGTAACAGATATTCGGACGCACTTAAAATCAGAGAGTAAGTTTATAAAATGGGCCAAATGCCGCTGTGATCTTAACAGAGAAGAGCTAAAATCAATTGCTACAGAGTTTAAGAAGATTCAGGAACAGGTAGCGGCGGGAGAGAACGCCCTAAAATCTAAGCATCGGTCATTGAAAAGGATCATATCCGAAGTTGAGGCAGGTCATTTGCAAGCTAAAAGGGCTAAAAGTGAGTTGATCAAAGCAAATTTGCGTCTGGTTGTCAGCATTGCCAAAAAATATACCAACAGGGGTTTGCAATTTCTCGATTTGATTCAAGAAGGGAACATTGGGCTGATGAAGGCAGTGGATAAATTCGAATACCGCCGGGGTTATAAATTCAGTACATATGCCACATGGTGGATACGGCAGGCCATTACACGAGCCATTGCAGACCAGGCAAGGACAATTCGGATTCCGGTACACATGATTGAAACCATAAATAAGCTTATTCGGACCTCAAGATATCTGGTTCAGGAACTCGGACGTGAGCCTTTCCCGGAAGAGATCGCTCAAAAAATGGAAATACCGCTGGAGAAGGTGCGAAAAGTTCTAAAAATCGCAAGAGAACCCATCTCCTTAGAAACGCCAATCGGTGAAGAAGAGGATAGCCATCTCGGTGATTTCATAGAAGATAAAAAGTTTATGCTCCCTTCCGATGCCGCCGTAAACTTTAACCTTGCCGAACAGACGAGAAAAGTTCTGGCCACATTAACGCCTCGTGAAGAAAAAGTATTGCGGATGCGATTCGGCATTGGTGAAAAGGCGGACCATACCCTTGAGGAAGTCGGACAGGATTTTGCCGTAACCCGTGAACGAATCAGGCAAATTGAAGCCAAAGCGCTGCGAAAGCTCAGACATCCGACAAGGAGCCGTAAGCTAAAAAGTTTTATTGAAACTTAACATTTTTGTAACCTCCTGCTTGACAAAACGATTGTGTAACGTTAGTAAATCTACCGCCAATCTGAAGGATGAAACATGAATTTAGTAAATTACTTTATGGGCCCATAGCTCAGCTGGCAGAGCCACCGGCTCATAACCGGTCGGTCCCTGGTTCGAATCCAGGTGGGCCCATATCAAAATCATGGGGCAGATAGGATTTATGGGTTGTGTATCTTGCAGCGTTGTTGATGGATTGTGTGCGAACTAAAATATATCTGGGGATGGGTAAGGTTTTTTACCCCGAAGATGGTAAGGGATAAGGGCGTGGTCAATGTAAAAGACCACGCCTTTTTTTATCGGTCCCACACGGACGGTTGGGTATCCGATACGGTGGTGAATCACACCGATCTTGGTTCATTGTGATGAAGTAACTTCTCAATATGTTCCGTAAGGCCCGCTATGCCATCCGGTAATTTTTTTCAATACGGTCAAAACTTGCCGTTAAGGGCGCCTAACAGTGACCCGCGCACGTGATGTACAATGAGGGTGTCACTTAGAACAAACAGACTACAATAAACAATTTATGCTGTTCGGGTCACTGTAAGCCGCCCTAAACGGCTTCAAACAGTTGCCCGCTTTGAAAAAAATTACCGGATGACTCCGCTTGTATGTTTAACCATAAGTTTTTTAGAAGTTACGTGATGAATCTATAACATGTTAATAATATTTGAAGATAACAAATAACGAACGGCGATACGCTATGCTTGCCACTATCGGTGATATCATTCAGGCAATGGAAACTTTGGCCCCATCAGATCTTGCCGAACCATGGGATAATGTCGGGTTGCAGGTGGGTAAAAGGGATTGGCCGGTGCGGACCGTCTGGGTTGCCCTGGATCCTTCCTTCGATGTTGTGACCGGCGCATGCGAAAAAGGGATTGAGCTTTTAATCACACATCATCCCTTAATATTTCAGCCCTTAAAATCCATTGATTTCAGCACGCCTGTCGGCGCAATCATCCACAGGGCCGTTCAGTACCGCCTGGGTATCTTTGCAGCCCATACCAATCTTGACAACGCGGCAGACGGAATAAACGACGTCCTTGCCACGCGCTCTGGACTTAAAAACTTACAGGTTTTGACATCGGCAAATGAGCAGGGACCTGGCAGGCTTGGAACCCTGGAACAAAGCTTGACACTCACGTCATTTGCACGAATGATTAAAGAAAGGCTGGAGCTTAAATCAGTGAAGATTGCAGGAAGATCTGATTTACCCGTAAACAAAGCGGCGGTATGCGCCGGCAGCGGGTCCAGTTTATTGAATCATTTTTTATTATCTGGCGCACAGGTTTATGTCAGCGGGGATTTGCGGTATCATGATGCAAGGGCTGTAGAGGATGCGAATAAGGGGCTTATCGATATCGGACATTTTGCGTCAGAGCATTTAATGGTGGACATACTTGCAAGGCGCCTCCAGAAAATTCTATCTAAAAAGGGAATGGATATAATAATTGAGGCATGCGGCCTTGAAACAGACCCATTTATGATTATATAATTGTTAAATTGTTAACCATAAAAGTGGATTAAAAATATGCAACCTTTTCAAAGGGAACAGCTGGAAATCCTGGTGAAACTTCAGGAGATCGAAACAGAATCATACAACATTAAATCGATGCTAAGTGATGTGAAGGCTAAACTTGAAAAACTTGATGTTGGGCTAAAGAATTTTAAAGAAACCATCGAAGATGAAGAAGACCATCTAAATGAACTGAATAGAAGGGATCGCACATATGAATCCGATGTACAGTTGAGTCTTTCCAAAATAAAAAAAAGTGAGGAAAAGCTAAGATCCGTTAAGACGAATAAAGAATATCAAATGTCCTTAAAAGAAATAGAAGATTTGAAAACAATCAATTCTCAAATCGAGGATCAGATGCTGGAATGCCTGGATCAAATCGAAGCCTCAGAAAACCTCGTTGCATCGAAAAAGAAAGAATATCTGCGTTTTTCCGATCAGACGAATCATGAAAAAGAAAAGATAGGTATAGAGATAACAAAAGGAAAGAAAACCCTTATGCGGCTTGATAAAGAACGTGTCGTAATTTCCAAGAATCTGGAGCCGGAATTACTGAAGAAATTTCAAATGATAAAGGAACAGCAGGTCACCGGAATTGCGGTTGTACCTGTGAAGGATGCGGTGTGCCTCGGATGTAATATGAATATTCCTCCACAGATGTACAATGAACTTCAGCGTTGCGACAGTTTGAAATTATGTCCTTATTGTCAACGGATTATCTATTGGAAAGAATTTTGAGTCGCTCAAACTTAGACCAAAAGGGAATCATCTCCCCAATATTAAATTCTTCGGATTTCTTTTTTCCCCTCGGGGGCGAAATTATATCATAAAAACAAATAGGCGACAGGGTTCAATATTCAAAGGACGCGGTTGGAGTAGTTCAAACGATCGCCGGATCATTCCTGTGATCCGGAGGAAAGTCCGAACACCGTAGGGCAGGGTGCTCCATAACGTGGAGTCGCGGCAACGCGAAGGAAAGTGCAACAGAAAGTATACCGCCCTGTAGATATTTACAGGGTAAGGGTGAAACGGTGCGGTAAGAGCGCACCAGTTCCCCGGGTGACCGGGGAAGCTATGTAAACCCCACCCGGTGCAAGACCAAATAGGGGAGCGTTTGAGGACGGCTCGTCCGAGTTCCCGGGTAGGTCGCAAGAGATGCCTGGCAACCGGCATCCATAGATGAATGATCGTTACCTGTTCCGGGGTAACCTGAACAGAGGACAGAATTCGGCTTATAGGCTGCTCCAACCGCTTTTATCTTCCATATTGAACCAATATGTTCGAAGTAAAACCAACTATCCAGGATTCCCTTTAGGCACAACGAACGATAAAAATATCTTGTAACCATTCGGAGGTTCAACGGTTAAGGCTCAAATACTTAGTGGCTTACGAGCAAGGCCAATGAAAGAAAGGTAACCCTAAACGCTTAACCTGTGAATGCTCACAGTATTTTTAAGTTTTACAAGGATTTTCATTGATTTTTATCATAGATTTCTTTGTATTCTGTGCCGATTCATGGGTATTTTTATATAAACGAGGGAAAAGATATGCTGCAGATTGAAGAACTTCAAGTTGAAGTCGGCGGAAAGGCCATACTTAAAAACATCAACATGGAGATACCCAAAGGCGAAACCCACATTCTGTTCGGTCCTAATGGGTCCGGCAAGACCAGCCTGTTGATGACCATAATGGGTTTTTCCGGCTATAGTATAACCCGTGGAAAGATTGAGTTCAAAGGTGAAGATATTACGCATATGCCCATTCACGAGCGTGCCCGGCTGGGCATTGGCATGTCTTTTCAGCGGCCCCCAACGATCCAAGGACTGAAGACAAGGGATATCGTCGAAATCTGCGCCGGAAACAGACGGGTTTGTGCTAAAGAATTGGCGGAGCAGCTTAATTTTTCCGATTTTCTCGACCGGGACGTAAACCATAACTTTTCAGGAGGAGAAATTAAACGTTCTGAACTGCTTCAGCTTGTGGCCCAGCAGCCGGAACTTGTCCTGCTAGATGAGCCGGAATCAGGCGTTGATCTTGAAAGCATTGTTCTTTTGGGTGATACGATAAATGCCCTTTTAAACAGGGGCCTAAAATATCCTAAAGAAAAACCCCATAAAGAGATTGTGGCGACTCGATCAAAATCGGCCCTCGTGATTACCCACACCGGCCATATTTTGGATTTTATAACGGCTGATAAAGGCCAAGTTCTTTATAACGGCATCTTGTGCTGCTCAAGAAATGCGAGAGAAATTTTAAAGTGGATCAGTGAATACGGTTATGAGGAATGTGTGAGATGTTCCAACTAGGTAGGGCCATGGAAAAAATTAAAGATATAGATACTGATAAATACGAGGTTGAGTCCGTAGATCATGCATATGTGGCTAAATTGTCTCAGATCGAATCCACCGATGCCAAGCAGCTTTTAAAAGTTGGAGTGGATACTAAGGAAGCGGATCGGATTGGAACTTTCATACAGAAGGATAGATCAGTTATACATTGCAAGACCTGTCAGGATGGTGTTGAGATCATGGGCATCTCTAAGGCCCTTGAAATGCATGGATGGCTAAAGAATTATTTTTGGAAAAACATATCTCCGGATAAAGACAAATTTACTTTTCATGCAAATGAAAACCCCCACGAAGGCTACTTTATTCGCGCGCTTCCCGGTGTAAAAACATCGCATCCGGTCCAGTCGTGCCTTTATATTGCAAAAGAAGGCTTTTCACAAAATGTTCACAATGTGGTAATTGCTGAAGAGGGATCAGAACTCCATATTATTACCGGATGTACAACCGCCCCCCGTTTGGTATCAGGATTGCACATCGGTGTATCTGAATTTTATGTAAAAAAGGGAGCGAAGCTCGTTTTTACCATGATTCATGACTGGGGCAAGGATGTGGATGTACGTCCCCGAACAATAACAGAGGTGGAAGAAGGCGGGATAATCATTTCCAACTACATATCTTTGCGGCCTGTAGGGTCTCTTCAAATGTTTCCCACAACGATTCTGAAAGGAAAAGGTGCTGTTGCCCGTTTCAACAGCCTCCTTGTGGCTGGTAAGGAAAGCTTTCTGGATGTGGGTTCTCGCATCATACTGAACGCCCCTGATTCACGAGCGGAGATCATATCACGTGGGATTGCATCCGGGGGAACAATTGTCGCCCGGGGGGAGTTGATTGGCAAGGTTCCTGGCATAAAAGCACATCTTGAATGTAAGGGCTTGATTTTAAAAGATGGAATAATGCGAGCCATACCAGAACTTCAAGCACATACTCCGGATGTAGAGATGTCGCATGAGGCGGCCGTTGGGAAAATCGATAAAGGCGAGATCGAATACCTCATGAGCAGGGGTTTGGATGAAGAAGAGGCTGTATCGACGATCGTGCGCGGATTTTTAAACGTAGATATCGAGGGCTTGCCAGCCAGTCTCAAAAATAAGCTGGACAAGGCGATTGCTGAGATACAGCAGGATGTGATGTAGAATCTGTACCGGTTTGTTAATTAATGCGGGTACTATTAACTTGAATGCTGCAATCCACTATCTAGTGCCTGAACGAAACTGCTATTTTTCCCAATTTCTGCGTCAGGCTCAGATTCTAATCCTCAAAATACACTAATGTATTCTTGCGGTTAAAATCTTCGCCTTCCTTGAACTTGGAAAAACTATATAGTTTTCGTTCGGGCACTATCTAAAAGTAAATTCGGAGGTGAGTTGAGTGCAAAAAACGAAATGTGACATCACTTTTGCCGAAAAACTCGGGATGTTTTCTCATGAATATCTCAAATACTGCCTTTACATATCCAATTTCGATGTATCCCGGTATGTTTTTACTAAAAAACTCTATTCGAAATTGATTTCCACTTCTCAGCTCCTCGAAGATTTTTTAGATTTTCACGGCGCCAAAAACAGCAAGGACTGGTATTTTTACAGGGAGCTTTCAGCTGCGGTCAGGCATTTGAGTTTGGGTGGTTACTCGCTAAAGCATATTTCAAACCGCTTGGCGTTCTATGACCTTGAGGATGTTGAGGAATTTAAAAAGAAAGGGTATGAAACCCTGGATTTTTTGACCAATGTGCTCGTAAAGCTGGCCCCGGTAATACTCGATGAGGCGCGAAGGCTCAATATTCCGGTTCCGGAGGATAGTTTTGAGCCTAAAGATTTTCCCGGCGTTTCAACAAGTGAAATGCTTGATTATGATATTGATGATAAGGACAAAGATCAACAGAAAGAAAATATCGTCAAAATTGCCAGCGAATTTTTAAGTATCGCAAAAAACTTTGATTTTCTGGGATTTTATGAGCCCTATAGTTTCGAGCAGATAATGGAAATTGTTCCGGATAAAATCAATGAGGTTGAAATCCGGCAATTTGAGATGCTCGTTCACAACCTTCAGTCTTCCTTTGATACCTATGTCATCCATGGGGGCTACATGTTCGGTAACCGGAAACTCAAACAACTTCGCGGCTATTTCTCGGTCGTGTTCCATCTTCTTCAGACGATGGGGAGGCTTCTCCATTTTTATGAAAGACATCTCCACGAGGCTGGATACAAAAACATCTATAAACGGGTTCAGGATCGATTGTCTGCTTTGATTGATCCTGAAACACTTCTCAACCACACTATTAACTATGGTCTTTATTATGTCTGTTACTTTCTTGGGACCGGAAAAAATCTGGCCCACGAGATATTGAATGAGAACATTGAGCGCTCCTCCATTACTGTCGGCGTTCCTGTAAAACTTGGTTTTCACAGCAGACCCAGCCTGCTTGTCGCCAAGATTGTTCAGCACTATGGTGGTCAGGTCGAATTGTGCGTTGATTCGGACCGATTCGATGCGAGCAGCGTACTTGATATTCAGTGGGCGGGCGGAAAAATTCAGAAGGAAAGTGTTACGGAAGTGACCTTTGAGGGGGACGTCCGAGCGTTAAAGGACATTGAAATCCTTTCCAATGTCAATTATGGTGAGGATACAATGGGAAAAGGCGTTCCGCTGCCGAGGGAATTGAATTATCTAAAATAATGAAGCACGCTGACCGTATTGTACCGGTGACTGAAATATCGCCTTGCAGAAAACAGCATTACCTTCGATGGGGGGTGCGAAACTAGGGCTAAAATTCATTAGCTTCTTCACTTGTCTTTTCTTGTGTCAGTATTTTCTAAGCGTTCGAAAAATTAAGGAAAGAGTATGGTTTCAGTAATCATTGTTGCTGCCGGCAAAGGCGTTAGAATGAATGAGGCCTTACGCAAACAGTATCTCTCTCTTGCAGGCCGTCCGATTCTCAGCCATACTTTGCTTGTATTTGATGGGTGCAGTGGGATCAATGAAATTTTTTTGGTTGTACCTGGAGAAGATCTCGATTTTTGTTACAAACATATTCTTTTGCCCTTTACGCTTCAAAACAAAATTACCCTTATTCCGGGTGGTCCTGAGCGCCAGGACTCCGTATACAACGGGCTTCTGGCCATAACGGATAGGAAAAGCATCGTTGTCATCCACGATGGGATGCGCCCCTTTGTTCAACCTGGACATATAACGGCTTGTATAAACGCTGCAAGGCATTACGGTGCCTGCGTCATGGGGTATACCGGCATATGATACTTTAAAGCGTGTTAACGACTCAGGTTGGATCGATAAAACCATTAAAAGGGATAACATTTGGCTCGTCCAGACCCCACAGGCGTTTCAATATGAAAGGATCGTTCTTGCTCATGAAAGAGCGCGAAAGGATGGATATTTCGGTACGTACGATGCATTGCTGGTGGAGCGACTGGGAAAAAGTGTGAAAATGATCCAGGGAAGCAGATACAATATAAAAATTACAACCCGGGAGGATTTGGTCCTTGCAAAGGCAATCCTGGAAACTTCATCTTATGACGATGATCACCTTCGCCCAAACCCTCAAATATGACACCACTTGGAACGCTTGAGGATTCAAACAATAGATATCACCTTCCAGAAACAGACCATCCCTTCCTGAATATGATTTGTCATAACATTAACAAACGGGTAATGCTCCCGAAAAATATGATATTATTAAAAAGTGATATGGGTCGACAAAAATGTAAGTCTCCTTCAAATTTGTTGTTCATGTATTGATTTTGGCACCGTGAATTACCTACCTGTTTAAAAATCCTCTTATTTTAAAATTAGTTAACATTTCACAAGGATAGGATTGTTTTATTTTCATATGGGCAATCCATTGGCAAG
>JAFDFH010000027.1 GCA_019309945.1 Deltaproteobacteria bacterium | reverse complement strand
ACAAAAAGGCTTGTTTTTCGAACTTCCGCAACGGCAAAGCGTGCAGTGCTCGTTCGATACCGCTTCAGCCCTGTTTTCATGTCCGACAATTTGTATCCCCCCAGTGACGAAATAGGGTCCATCCTTTGAGACCATTACCAGAGCCTCGCGTTCCTGGTCACGATGCTCGACACCCTCCAGTGAGTAGCTAAGCGCACCGGATGGGCATTTCTCGATGGTTTTGATAATTTCATCTTTGGATGCACCGTTTGGATCAATCCATGGTTCGGCACCCAGTTTGAACACCGCAGGAAGACTATCGGTGCAGAAACCAACATGGGAACAAATACCCCGATTATCATGGATGGTAATCTCCTTGCCAACGTAGTTCACGCGTTGGTCCAGGTGACCGTCGGTTTCCTTTCTGTCAGAAAAGCCAATCTCACCATGGGTGCCGACACAAAAAGGCTTGTTGTCCGAAGCGCCGCAACGACATAGGGCCGTCCCCTTGAGATTATGCATTTCTTCACCCCGAGAGTTGACAATCCCGTCAACGACCTTCGCTTCGAAATCCGTGAAGTAGTAATAGGGCCCATTTGGCAGAGGAATGATCTGGAATTCGGTATTTGACTTATTCTTTGGATCCATCTTTTGTCCTCCTATTTATAAAAGGTGATAGGTTGCTATATCTGGATCTTCTCCAATTTAGTTGGAGAAGAGGGTCCCAGGATTCCAGGGGTCAAGGATTCAAGAGTTTATTTTCTAAAGACTTTATCAGCGCCTTTAACATTCTTTGGAGATAACCCACTTATTTTGCCTTAATTAACTACAACTAATCGGGAGATGATCCTTAAAAAGTTATCTGTGACTGAGATCAGCGGTCTTGCAGTGATCAAGTTTATACATCTGACAAGTTTCTATACATTTATCGCATAAATTCCGGGTTTTTTAAAAATGGATTGAACCCGACCCTAGCAGATCGTCTCAATCATTAAAGGTTATACTTTGCGGTACTAGGCAGATATTGTGCTGGTATTGCTTTGTTCAGGAGCTTAAGATTGTTATCAAATGCTGCCAGCCCAAGTGCACCGGACGGCTCAACTACCAGTTTCATTCGATAAAACAGAAATTTAACGGCTTCTATAATGGCTTCCTCTGATACCGTTTTCATATCGTCCACATACTCCAGCACCAACGGAAATGTGATTTTACCTAATGAAGGTGTACGGGTGCCGTCAGCGATCGTAAGTGGATTTTTGATCGTGTGAAGCTTTTTGGTATGAAATGACCGGGTCGCATCGTCAGCGAGTTCCGGTTCGATGCCGATTGTCCTGCAATTCGGTGACATTCCCTTGGCCGCAATAGCCGAACCGCTCAACAACCCACCTCCGCCACATGGAACCAGCAGCATATCGAGATTTCCGATCTCTTCAAAAAGTTCCAACGCGGCAGTTCCCTGACCTGCTATGACATCCTTATGATCAAACGGTGGAATCATCGTGTAGCCGTGGTTAATTTTAAGCGCTTGGGCCACTTCTTCACGTGCTTTTTTCTCAGGGTCATATTCAATAATAGTCGCCCCATATTCTTCAGTAGCAGCACGTTTGGTTGCAGGAGCGTTGTTCGGCATTACAATTACCGTTTGAACTTTCAGCATTTGACCGACTAAAGCAACCGCCTGGGCATGGTTTCCCGAGGAATAAGTAATAATACCGCAAGATCTTTGCGCTTCCGAAAGTTGGCAGATCGCATTGAATGCTCCGCGAAACTTGAATGCCCCAATCCTCTGAAAATTTTCACATTTGAAATACACTTCTGCACTAATACACCGGTTTAGTGTCCGGGAAGCCATAATCGGTGTAACATTGGCATAATTTTTCAATCTTTCTTTAGCGGCCTGTACCTGTTCAAACATTCTTTTTCACTTTTTTTGGCCCTTCAGCAAGTCCTCCAAACCAGCAAACGGCCTGTAGGTGGAAGATGGCTCTTGCTCGTCGGCCGGTGTTGTCTCGTCGTACCATTCCGCTACCTGATCCCGCGAGTGTTCGTTTTCATGACAGTAGACACATAGCAATTCCCAGTTGCTGCCGTCAGAGGGATTGTTATCGTGGTCGTGATCTTTGTGATGGACCGTTAGCTCTCGAACGCTTTTGCCCGAGAATTCGCGCCCGCACCGCGCGCAGATCCATGGAAAAATCTTGAGTGCTCGCTCCCGATAGGTCTTCTCCCGAAGCTCTCGATCACGCCGGACCTCGGCCATGACCCGGTTCAACCGGTCAGCCTCTGTTTGCGTCTTTTTTGGTGACATGTGGACACACCTCCAGTCGTTCGGTTTAAATCAAAAGATTACGGTAACTACTCACGTAGTCAGGCTGAAGCTGTTTAGACTGAAGGCTGAAGGGGTCAGAAAAGCACGATTGCCGTACTTTAGCGGAAATATCTGATTCTTGCATCAAACATGGCTTTAAAATGCGCTTTTTCCTAATAGTCTTCAGCCTTCAGCCTATCCACCTGAGTAGTTACGAATCACGCTCATTTTTTGGGAAAAACTCGGGAGATGTAACCAGGAAAACACCCCCATCATTTTTAGCTCCATGTAGACGATTACAGCTATATCTACATCCCCTATTTTCATATATTTCAATCAAAAGATCAACAAACATTAAATAATCATCTTTATCCGAAAAAATGGATTCGGACCGCCTCCCACGGTTCATTACAAGATACCATGCTATTTCAACCCTTGTTTGTTCATTTTCTATACGCCCAACGAGGCCTTTACCGTCAGGTGCTAAACCTGTTTGGGAATGGTTGTTGAGGTCGGGCCACGCGAACCTGTTACTGTTTACTGATTAATATTCCGAAATAGTGTTTTTACCTTTTCAAGCGTCCTTTTCGGGGCAAAATCATTAGAATGATATATGCTCAACATCCTAAATTTTATACATATTTAGATTAAATGACGGGTTGACAGTAAGCTTGGGGTCTGGTATTTGGATCCAAGCCGCCTGACGCCGGAATTGGGTAAAAGGGGGCGTTTTTAAAAGGTCTCTCTGTGAAAAGGGTGAACATAGTGGATATCTTCAAAATTAATCATTTAAAAAGAGAAGGAGGGCATTATGGACAACGTTGTTATTCAATTGACGATTTTTATAACCACCTATGGCATAAAAATCATCGGCGCAATCTTAATTCTAATCCTCGGACGTATAGCCGCCGGTATTGGACGGAGGATCGTTGTAAAAGCATTGGAAAAATCTGAAACGGATCCTGCCGTAATCTCTTTTGTTGGGAGTCTCACTTATTTCTTGATTTTGATCTTTGCAGTGCTGGCTGCTCTGGCGAAATTCGGCATCCAAACCGCTTCCTTTGTGGCAGTCCTCGGTGCAGCCGGTTTTGCCATAGGTTTTGCCCTGCAGGGTTCTTTAGCCAATTTTGCTGCGGGCGTTTTGATCCTTGTGCTCCGTCCATTTAAAGTTGGTGATTATATCGATAGTGCCGGCGTAGCCGGTAGTGTCAAAGATATTCAGCTTTTCACCACCGTGCTCGCTACGCCGGATAATATTAAGATTATGGTACCCAACGGTAAGATTTTCGGAAATGTCATTAAAAACATTTCGGCTTACGACACAAGGAGGATAGACCTTGTAATAGGAATAGGTTACAGCTCTGACATTCAAAAGACATATGATATTATTATGAATCTGATAAAAGAAGATAGTCTTATACTCTCTGATCCTGCCCCTCAGATTGCCGTTTCAGAGCTTGCGGATTCCAGTGTAAATTTCGTTGTGCGTCCTTGGGTAAAAAAGGAAAACTATTGGGATGTAAAATTCGATCTTACACGTAAAATCAAAGAAACTTTTGATAAGAACGGGATCGAAATCCCTTTCCCGCAACAGGTTGTTCATATGATTTCACAGGGTACCTAAAATTGGATCATCTCCCGATTAGTTGTGGTTAATTAAGGCAAAATTGGGTTATCTCCAATTGAGCAGGTTTGGTCCCAGAGGGTACAAGGGGTCGAGGATTCAAGGATTCGAGTGATCCGCCACAGAACAGGCGGATAAAAATGCTTAAGAATTACAAAGATTTGAAAGTCTGGTAAAAGTCATACGAACTCTGTTTAAAGATATATAGAGTAACAGCCTAATTTTTGTTATGAATCGCCTCTGCCAATAGCCTGCGAGTCATTTCGACGCCCTACCCTTCGGCCCTTTGCAGTCAGCTCCAGAATTTTGCTATGTGATATTCAGCTGATAATTAAGTATATTATTCATAATTTCATTTATTTTATGAAATTTATTTTCATCCACAAGCATCATCTCAGAGGTTTGTATATATGGAGCTTCTATGATTTCATCAGAGCAGTTTTTAATAAGTTCTTTTACACTTTCTAAGGTTGATTCTAAGTGAAATTGGAATCCTATTACTTTATCACAAAAAACAAATCCCTGATTCTCACAAACCGCACTTCTAACAATATGAACGGCTCCGTCTGGAATATCATATGTTTCTCCATGCCAATGAAATACATCTACTATGTCAGGAAAAATATCGATAAGGCTTTCTGTTGAATTTTTTATTTTTTCAATGGGAAACCAACCAATTTCCTTTTCAATGCCCTGATAGACTTTTGCACCAAGTACATTAGCGATTAACTGTGCTCCAAGACAAATACCAAGAACACATTTTTTATTTTCAATTGCATTAAGTATAAACTCTTTTTCACTAATTAACCAAGAAAAAACATCTGTATCATGGACACTCATCGGGCCTCCCATAATGATAAGCCAATCAAACTCATCAAGATTAGGGAATATAGGTTTATCATACAATTTTGTGGATGAAAGTATGCAACCTACATTTTTTGCCCAAACTTCAATATATCCCAATCCTTCAAACGGCACATGTTGCAAGTAGTGTATTCTCATAAATGAACTCGATAAAGTCTAAAGTTAAAACTTCGTTATTCAGCAGCAGGAGGTATAACAATATGTTCCTATGGTCCGACTTCCAATTGGTTTCAGAGCGTCTTCACTACAGTCCGTCTGAAGCCAAATATTATGCAGCACAAATGTCATATCTAGGTAAAACGTCATGGATAACATCAAAACGGTGCGCTTGAATGGCATCATGAAAGTTCTTCCAATGAGATTTCAGAAATGTTTTCCGGTATGGAAATACCTCTCGTCCGGAATCCGCTGCTGCTATTTGGCCGATGGATTTATACTTCCATGATCCTTTGCCTTTAGCGATATAGAAAGGACTCGCGGGTCCGAATGTGAAAGTGCCATTTTTAATTTCCGCAAGCCACTTTGCATGCCTAATTTCGCCTTTATGGCCCTTGATTGACTTCAAAAGAGAATATATTTTTTTTGCGTCCACAACGAGTAATCCCGATACGGCATCAAGGTCCATGTTCAGATCTTTTTCCCGAAAACATTTCATCGCACGGCACATCTTATCTACCGCTTCAAGAAATATCTTTGGATTATTTCTTTCTATAGGTTCGTCCAAACCGTTTTTATATTTCCAGATCAGATCGGGGCGGTCCGGATAACTGAGCGCCGCTCCGTGACCCAGCGGGAACGATTCACTCAAGAAGAAACTCGCTATTTTTTTAAAAAAGTTTCTATCCAGTTTTTTGTTATTACTTTCAAGATCATTGACTTCATTAATCTCATGATTTACACCGGAAAAGCCCTGATGCGACCAGGTATCGGCGTATACGTGCATCGCTATGCCGAGTCTATGTAAAGCATATGGCTTATTGTGATCAGTGACACACGCCTTCAACATGTCTCGTGCTACGAGGCTGTCAGGAAAGCAAATTAACTTTCTGATAAATGAACCATCCGGGTTTTCACCGGCGGGTTTACCGGAGTTTCCAGGAAGAAAATGAAACGGTATCCATACTTGGTGATTGGCCAACTCATCCGTGTTTCGGTAATCGAGCATTTTGTGGGCCGAGGATATGCGCTTGTACATTGCGCCGTTTTTAAAGTGGATCGTTCCTGAATTCGTCGCATCATCAACATATTGGGCGCTATATGCAATAATTGATGCTTGATTGTGGCCGAACCCTGCGAGTCGTGCGGCAATATAAGTTAACGTGTGATGCCCATCGATTTGCATGATTTCCCCCTTTTCTTCTGAATTTGCATGCAGGTAAGAGTTAAAGCAAGAAACAATTTAACACCAATTCGCGGAACGCAGGCGGAGCCTTTCAAGTGTGATCGCTTGCATCCACCGAATGTTGGCCAACCTGTCTTTCAGCGTCTATTCGAGCACGTGAATGTTTTTCTTCACGCAAATGTCCTTAAGCGCCTTCGGCCACACGGAAACGGTAACCTCCCCAATATGAGCTGAGCGCAACAAGTACATAAAGGTTCTAGATTGTCCGATGCCTCCTCCAATGCTGAGCGGAATTCGGTCATTGAGGATGGCCTGGTGGTAGGGGAGATTGAGGAAATCCTCCTGGCCCGATATCTTGAGCTGGATCTTAAGGGTCTCCTTAGTGACCCGAATGCCCATCGACGTCAGCTCGTGGCGTCGTTTTGTCACGGGATTCCATACCAAGATATCTCCGTTTAACCCATGATACTGTTCGCTGTTGTTGACGATAGTCGCGGTAGCCCAATCGTCGTAATCCGCTGCACGCATCTCGTGAGGGTAACCGTCCCTCAAAGGCCAACCAATTCCGATGATGAAAATCGCCGGAGCTTTCTCCATGAGAATCCGGGTCTCACGTTGTTTGCGCGGCAGATCCGGGTAGTAGTCGAGGATTTCTTCGGCGTGCAGAAATATGAGTTTTTCGGGAAACTCTGGGTATTTGGAGGTCCTGAGTTGGGGAAACATCTCCTGAACCATGTTGCCCGCGCCCCAGATCACCTTCCATATCTTGGTAACGATATCCTTGAGATAGTTGAGCGTACGGTCTTCCCGGGTGATAACCAACTCCCAGTCCCACTGGTCCACGTATGCGCTGTGATCATGATCCAGAAAGTAGTCCTTTCGCACAGCCCGCATGTCGGTGCAGATACCCTCACCGACCTTACAGCCAAACTGCTCGAGAGCCATACGTTTCCATTTCGTGGCGGCCTGGACAACCTGGGCCTGTATGGGGTTATCCAGTCCCAGTCCACAGGGGAATTCCACCGGTGTCCGCGATCCATCACGATCCAGATAGTCATTCACACCGCTATCTTTATCAACAATGAGGGGAACCTGAACCATCTGCAAGTTGAGTTCCTTGCATAGATTCTCCTCAATGTAATTCTTCATTGCAAAGACAGCCTTCATTCTTTCCATAGGAGGAAGAAGGGCCTCGTAGTCATTGGGTAACTCTTTTGCCAAGTCACCGTAATTACCTATTCCAGGTCCAGCCAAGTCTGCTCTTTTGTCTGTCATGTCGCTTCTCCTTTTGTTAGCTAGTGTCCGTCCAGAAACGAGGAATTTTGTTCGAGATCAAGGCCTGCGAAAAATTTTACCCCAGGCATATAGTTGATATTCCGAGGATAAAATTTTGGGCATAACGCAGAGATCGGGCAAAAAGAACGTTTCTGGATGGACACTAGTTAACGGTGGCGCTTGTATCCGCCGGGCGTAGTTGCCGGCACGAAGCGTCCGGCAACAATGTTAGGAATGAGCTGCAGGCCAAAAGACTTCCGAGAATTTGAGACGTTTAAGGTATAACGCCTGTGTTTCTTCCTGTTAGCTCCATTCCTTGATTAGGCAATGCTTATCACTTCTCAGATAATAAATTAGGCTCTTGAAACCAGTTACAGAGCACTCGCGTTGACTCAATTCTTTTTTCAATTTCATCCAACCACTCATAGAATTCCTCAAAAGGGAAAGGCTTTGCAAAGGTCTTACAGCCGAGTTCGTGAGCACGAAATAAGTCCTGCTCTGTCCAGCTGCCTGACATGAGAACAACATGTTGGCATTTACAGTTTTTCTTTATTTGGTTTTCTATAAAATCCAGTCCAGTCATATTTGGCATATCCAAGTCGGAAATAATAATGTCAGTGCACGTCTGATTCGGACCACATCGACATTCCGGCATCACCTGCAGGGGGCATATCGCAGGATTAGCAAATGCAAATACTTCATATCCGCGATCATCGAGAATCCTTGATAACACACTGCGAACGGCCTCATTATCGTCTAATAAGATTATTCTTAGCTTACCGGCTGGTTTCATTTTATTCCATTCATGCTTGCCTGACGTCGCTTGCATCCGCCTCGTTAAGTGGTATTTTTTTATTTGATGAATAGCCTCATTGTCTCTGGCGATGATACAAAACCTAATTTTTCATAAATTGGTTTTCCTGCATCACTCGCATTAAGAACAACTCGATTTATTCCATTTTTTTGACAATAGTGAATTGCCCTATCAACTATCTTCTGAGCACATTTTTGGTGCCGATAGCCTTTTTCTGTGTACATGCTGTGCAAATACGCAATATTATGATTTGTATCATTTGGAACAGGGACGAAGCTTACGATTGAAATTGCCCCACTCGCAACAATTTGGTTGTCGTTCTTAACAACCCAGGCAATACAAGTCCCTTCTGGTATTTGTTTTATAATTTTCTCACTATATGCAGCTTCAAG
Organism: Deltaproteobacteria bacterium; assembly: GCA_019309945.1. GTDB lineage: Bacteria > Desulfobacterota > Desulfobacteria > Desulfobacterales > JAFDFH01 > JAFDFH01. The sequence goes on along the minus strand of JAFDFH010000027.1, from coordinate 5,848 downwards.
TTCTTGGGCTCTGGCTTTTTCTATTTTCTGGCTTTTTTGCTCCCAAATTTCTTCAAACATTTTTCTATGATGAATTGCCAGCATCTTTACGTCATCAATTGTTGCATATTGCAGTTTCATAACAAATTTTCCATAGGGACGATTGGTGTATTATTGCTTTGCCACTTATGTAAAGAAGGGTCAGGTCTTCATTTTTCACTATTTCCTTAAAATCTGCCAACAAGTGACCTGCCCTTTAAAGATCGACCCCTTTGTATTGTGAAATCTGTCAAAAATGGTCGCCCCCTCTGTCTTTCCCATTTCAAGCATTTCACTCGACCCCCTGATGTCTCATCCCCGCAGTTTTAATGTTTTCGCATTTTCGATAAGGGCTTTTATCGGTTTGAGTTCGTAAGGCGTTTCTTCCTCAATGGCTTTGAGGACGGTTCCACCTCCGGTAAAGAAATAGTACAGGGCATTGTCCATTGCTGCCAGATAAAGGCCGGGGCTGAGGTTTTTGAACTCCTGGAGGGTGTCTCCCCCACCATACAATTTTTGAGCCTTTCTGTTTCTGTCTATGGTTCGATCCAGTTTCTCCGAGCCCTCGTAAAAGTGTGGGGTCAATCCCATGACCGCATTCACAAATATGGTTTTTGCCGATCCGATGACTTCAGTGACCCCTTTTGCATCAAAAGACTCCGGAGCCACATCCAAAAAGAAACCGTATTGTTCCCCCGCTCTGAAATCCCTGGTTTTGCGTTTTCGATATTTCCCTTCGACCCTTCCGTCAAGGGTTTCCGATTCCACAACAACGGGCAGCTCGATGATCTTTGCCGCTTTTGCGTCCTGTTCCACCAGGATTTTGGCCGCATTGATGTCAGCCTCGCTGACCCCCTTCACGCGAATGCCGTATTTCGCACACAAAAAGGTGTTATAGATCACCCCGCCAAGTATCAGGTGGTCCACCTTCTGATAGATCTGGTTGAGGGGGCCGATCTTGGTGTCGTATTTTGCACCGGCCACCACGGCGACAAAAGGCCGTTCAGGCTCCAGAACATGTCTGAGATTTAAGATCTCTTTTTGCATCAAAAAGCCGGCAAAACTGGGCAGGTGCTTTGTGATATCAATAGTGGAGACGTGAGGCTGCCATGACCCAAATGCATCATTGATAAAGATATCGGCCAGCCCGGCCAGTTGGACGGCGAAGCGCTCCCTCTTTTCGTCCTTGGCTTCCTCGCCTTCGAACCACCTTGTGTTGGGCAAATAGACGCCACCGATCCTGTGGGCGCGAAGGTCTCTGATGTGCCAGTTTATTGATGTATCGATCTCCCTGATCCCCCTTTCAGGATCAACAGGAAAAACGGGTGTTACGAATTTGGTGAAAAGTTTTCTTTCAAGATACTCCACAACCGGCTGGACGGATGTATCGTCACTGACCTTGATTTGGCCGGTTTTCTTGTCCAGGGTACGACCGACATGTGTCATAAGGATGAGGCGGCCCCCTCTTTCCACTATGTTGTACAGGGTGCCTAAAGTGGCATCAATGCGGTATGGATCCGTTACAACCCCTTCTTTGACAACATTGTGGTCCACTCGGACCAATACCACTTTATCATGAAGGTCTGCGTCCTGGATAAGAGGAAGGCGTGGATCCAGCTCCTGGCTTGTCATCGTTTACCTCCTGTCATGAATCGACTTGTTTGCTTAAAAAACAAATGGAGTTCAATTATCATTTTGAATTTTATAAAACCTATTCTTTTCATAAGAATAACTTAGAATGGGATCTTCTCTATAATATAGGTTAAGCCACTTCCAATAAGATACCATTGTATATAAATAAGGCATTATATCGTCATAATCAGGAATTATTTGGTCCAAAATAATTTTATCTTCTTCGACAACTTGAATCTTATTATTTATTACATAAAAATAACGATCATGTAATTTTGCCGGCAGTGGATTGGATGGTTTGAAATTTAAAACCTTTTCAGTAAACTGATAAAATAATTCGTCAGGTTTATACTTGATTTGAAGGCTACCTGCTTCCCAAACTTTAATGCTTTTATTTTTAATAAATTCCAATTGAGGAGTTCCCACAACCTTATCTAATATTGTAGTAAATAATTTTAATGCTACTTTAGGACTAACAGATTCATAATCATAACAAAAAGATTCCCAAGTATTAGAAGCAAAATAGTTTACAATTCTAACTAACTGATTTAGATTTGTATCTCCATGAATAAATACAAAATATCCATTTTTATTCCTGCTAATTTCTATAGCAGGATAAATACCAAAAAGTGTGCACCCTGCCTGAATTTCAAATTTTTTATTATCTAAATCTCCATTATCTATCTTTTCTTTAATGTATTCATTTAATAATGTGCTTAATCCTTTATAATAAAGATACTCGACCGGATCATGAGAGGTAAGATTATAGCAAAAGCTAAAATTTAAATTGCAATAAATATAATTATGATATGCTCTTTCAGTTGCCCCAGCATTTACTGAGAATACAAAAATGATAATGGCGGAATATAAATATTTCATTTGTTTTTATTATCGAAACACAACGCGACGCGAGATGAGCGGGAGGTTCTTCGCATAATACGCCGTGATAGCGGTGTGATTATGCGGAGGTTCTTTCCTCTCCATTGGGTTGCTAGGCGACGCTTATATAGTGAAGTGCATAGGGTCATTCACTATTTCCTTAAAATCTGCCAACAAGTCACTTGCCCTTTAATGGGCGACCCCTCTGTCTTCTTAGGCCATTTTTTGTCTTCTAATTTCCCTAAAAAAGACTCTCATATATCTCACACTCGACAATATTAGAGCCAAACCAATAGCTGTATACAAAATTGCTAAATATTGCTTTGGAATCACTGAATGGCGCAGTATCGCTCCCATTGTAATCATGACCACAATAATCAGATAACTCTTCCAAGGAATAAAGGAGAACAAGCATTTCTTCTCCTCCATTGGAAGGATTCTTTCCAAATTATTGTCTACTATCTTCAAAAATCCAAAATGGTGAGCCAATAACGCTAATACAACTCCAGCTCCCCCAAACAAATAAATGTTTATATTAGAAACTTTTAATAGCCATGAAAATGCCAAAAACAAAAGCATTGTACCAACACATCCCCAAATAAAACCTGCAAGAAATAACAGAACGTTCTTCGTGACAGCAGGTTTATATTTGTCTCTTTTTCTCATAATATGTTCCGTCTTCTGGTCTAACCAACAAATCACCGGCGGCCAAAAGCAGAGTGAGCGATAGCGAACGCCGCTTTTTGGAGTCCGAGTACATTTGTCTTGTTATGTTCGGAATATCAACTATATGCCTGCGGAAATATTTTTCGCAGGCCTTGATCTCGAACAAAAATCCTCGTTTCTGAGCGGACACTAGATAGTTGATGATGAAGCCAGAGGGTGATTCAATACGAGGTGACATTATGCTTCATCGATATGTTAAATAATTCCTGGACTGTTGCCAAATAGCCGGATTCCCAGGGTGGTCCCTAAGAACTTTAAGCGCCGTCTCAACGAATTAATAATTCTATCATACCTAAAAAACTTAAAGCAATCAAGGACATTACCTACACCCATCTTATTGATTTTCTATCAGATTTCAAACTGCCTTGCGTGCACGTGAAAAAATCGCGTGTCTGGACATTCAGACAGTTCCTTCACTTCCTGGTCCTAAATCAGTGAACATCAAAAAATATGCAGACACGACCCCTCTGTCTTGATCGAGCCAAATCAGCGGCGAGCGACAGCGAGTCTGTTGCATTTGGATGGTTAGGCAGCGCCACTCCTATGCCTCTGTTCTTCTTGGAAGGCTTGAGGTTTCTTTCGGTAGGTGACCAGTCCGAGCACCGCAAGCGTTGCGAAAGCCGCCCCTGTCAAAAACGTGGCCGGCGCACCGAAGGCGCTCCAAAGCGCACCTGCAACGACACTCGCTATCAAGAGCGCACCGCCGCCGACAAGGTTGAAGATTCCAAAGGCCGTGCCGCGAAGCTCAGCAGGGGCAGTGTCAGCCACAAGCTTAGCGAACAGTCCTTGGGTGAGCCCCATGTGCAGTCCCCAGAATGCTGCGCCGATAAAGGCTGCCAACGGCGATCCGGCTGCGGCCAACACGAAATCGGCGGCAACCAGCATCGCAAGCCCCACGATAAGCACCTTCCGTTGACTGCGCCGATCAGCGGCGACCCCTGCCGGGTAGGCGGTCGCCGTATAAAGGACATTCATGACGATCAGCACCAGTGGCACGTAGCCGAGGGGCAGCCCGACATCTTGGGCGCGGAGCACCAGAAACGCTTCGCTGAAGCGGGCCAAGTTGAATACCGCACCGAGTAGTACGACGAGCCAATAACGAAGCGGCAGCAGCTTGGCCGCGGTGAGGGTCAGAGGGTTTCGCACGCCGGAGTTAATCTCCGCGTGCTCCGGCTCGTGAACCCCAAAGACAAGCAGCGCGACGGCGATGAACGCAGGGACGACCGCAACCCATAGCACCGTTCTGATGTCGTTCGCGAGCCATGCCATGAAGGCCACTGCAATCAGTGGACCTACGAATGCACCGACGGAATCTAGCGACTGACGGAGCCCGTACGCCGCGCCACGCAGCTCGCGAGGCGCTATATCCGCCACGAGCGCGTCACGCGGCGCACCGCGAATGCCCTTGCCGATCCGGTCGACTAACCGCGCAGCAAACACCCAATCGATGGTGGTCGCCAGTGGGAAGATCGGCTTCGTAACCGCCGCGAGCCCGTAGCCAAGCCCGGCGAGCAACTTGCGCTTCCCAAGGTAGTCGCTGATAGCGCCCGAAAAAACTTTCGTGATCGCGGCGGTAGCCTCGCCAACACCCTCGACGAGACCAATGGTGGTCATGGAGGCCCCGAGCACAGTGGCCATGAATACCGGCAGCAGGCTATGAATAAGCTCGGAGGAGATGTCCATGAACATCGAGACAAAACCCAACGCCCAGATGCCCGCCGGCAAAGCTCGGAATGCTCCCCTCGCGGCCGGAGAAGATCGGCTGCTATTTGAATGTAGAGTCTTCATGTGAGAGGCAATTGCAGGTGGCCTAACGGCGGCGGATTAGCGCATAGTGAGTGCATAGGGTCAGGTCTTTAATGTCGCCTAATTTCAAGTTTCAAGATCTAACCCCCTTGTCTTTCAAAATGCCATTGCTACTCCACCAACAAGAGCATACTTTATTTTTTCACTTTCAATATGCTTTATTATTTCTATAAATTCATCGAAGATGTTCATGGGTTTCTTCTCGCTATTTTTTTTTGGGCCAACGCAAAGTTAACCAGTGGAGGGTTGACTGCGAATATCTGCCAGATAATTCAAAAAAATGATTATATGTGGATTTGTTCGAAGCCGCGTGGTATTAGCCGTCTGAGTTGAACGCCTTGTTCGCTGTGGTTTTAGGCGATTAATGCCGGAATTTTTTGATTCGGATGTCTTTTAGTATCTTATAATGTTTGTCATTACCTGTTAGAATAGGCAGCCCGTAAGAAATTGCTGTAGCACCTATCAAAGCATCTGCCAACTGAATGGAATGGCTTAAATAATGTTGTTCTACAAAGAACATCGCCTTAACGGATATCTCTTCCGAAATATAGAGAATTTTTGAGTTCCAAACATGAAGAGCTCTACGAAGATTATTAAGCTCATTTTTGTTTCTCATGCCTTGGACTAATTCCATATATGTAACGACAGAAATAAAGAAATTCTTTGAATTCTCAATAGTTTTATATGCCTTTTCATTCCCTTTCATGTACCAAATGAGGACATCTGTATCGATAACCATTTAGTATCTTCCTTTTCTTAATCTCCTGACATATTCATCAACGTCTTG
>JAFDFH010000224.1 GCA_019309945.1 Deltaproteobacteria bacterium | reverse complement strand
ATAATACGGTTTCATCCAGAAGGTAACTGTCAACCTGGGAATTCCCACTCCGTTTTTTCAGAAATTCGGTAACCAGAAGCGTTATCGCTCCCTTATATTTGACTTGATCCGGAAATTCACGGTTTTTCACATACTCTCCGGCCATCGTTCTGCTGATATTTTTCCGATACAACCGCCGGAAGAAAAAGGCCCTGTTGATGATTAGGGCCCACATCAGGACGGAAACCATAAGCAGCGGCCCCATGACAATACCGCCGGCCCATAAAAAATCTTCGATTTGATAGATGTGGTCGGTAAGAAATCGGATCAATGGCTGTTCCTCATCTTAAAAACCGTATTGACAAAGGCGACCGCCTTTTCTTCCATTTGCCCGATAATGGTTTCGATTCTGCGGGTCAGTAATGTATGGGACAACATAATCGGAATGGCCACGGAAAGGCCGAGCATGGTTGTGACGAGGGCTTCCGATATACCCCCGGACATCATCCTCGGATCACCGGTTCCATAAAATGTGATGACGTGAAAAGTGTTGATCATTCCGGTGACCGTCCCCAACAGGCCCAGAAGGGGGGCGATGGCTGCAAGCATCCCAAGGGTTGAAAGAAAACGTTCCAGTCGCGGAACTTCATTCAAAATTGCTTCCTGAAGTGCGTTTTCCATTTCTTCGCGGGTCATATGTCTGAAGCATATACCTGCCAAAAGCACTTTCGGTACCGCTTTTTGCTTGTCTCTTAAACACAGGTCCTCGCATTCCTTCCATTTATTTCCGGCAATGAGAAAATTCAGTTGGCCCATGAGTTTTTCGGCGTTGATGTTGGCCCTGCATAGATACACAATTCGTTCAATGATGATGAATACGGCGAAGGCACAGATACCCAAAATAGGCCACACAATCGGACCGCCTTTCGGGATCTGTTCCCACAGGCTCAGCCGGTGTGTCAGTTGTCTTAAGGCGGCACCCCGTGAGATGTCTATCGTGACATCTTCTGATTTTCCGGCCATGTACTGTTTGATTTTATTGGCCACCCGCGCTTTGGGGAGCTTAGAGAGGGCAAACAGGCGCTGGCTAGTGTCTGAATAGATTAAAAAGCCGACTTCCTTGGCAAGCTCATAAGCGGCCGTAAAATTCCCCAAAACCAGTATGTTGCCTGTTGTTTCTTCCCCGGCGCGATTCACAATGGCCCCCTTTTCAATTCGGATCTCGCCGGATCGCTGAATCTCATCAAAAAGCAGGTCGGTCATTTGGCGGATGTCGTCCATTCCAGGGAATTTTGTCTGGTTGGTTATTGATTTCAATACGTCGCCCCTGTTGGGAACAAGGGCACTTTGAAGGCTCTGATGCATCAGGGCATCAAGATCTCTGGCATTGCCCCGTATGGAACCAACAAGCTCCCGCACAACAGCGTCCAGCTCTGCCAATTGCAGTACAAGCTCCTTTTCCCGGCGCACAAGCCCGTCTAAATGCTTCTTGTGTGCTTCGTTTTTCTGACGGAGATCTTTGTTTTTATTTTTCAGTTCTGCAATTGCCGTTGTAAGGGCCTTCTTATTCGCCAATATCCGTTTTTTGCTGTCCGTTGCCTCTTGGTCGGCCTTTTCCGCTTCACGTTTCGATTTTTCAAGCAACCGGGCCTTCTTTGCTTTTACTTCAAGGGCATTCGCGCGCATGTCCTCCCCAAGCACCGCTAACGGATTATTTATAAGGAGGGTGATTCCAAAAATGACACAGGTTATAAACCACTTCATTTTAGCACAATCCTCCCCACCGGTAAGTTCAGCAAATCCGCGGAGCGTCGCTTGGTTCCAATTTCAATAGCAGCATTTATCTCCCGATTGTATTCGGCCGGCAATGTCTTCCATACGGATTGAGCCTGGTTAAAATATCCACTTTGGGTCTGGTCCAGGGTTTGGAAAAAGAGCGAAATTCTTCCCAGACGGAATATGTCCACCAGGATACGCTTTCCTTCTACCATAATTCTTTGTTGATAAACTTCCACTGTGTTTCCATATTCAGTTTCAATAAAAATCGCTTCCATTGTTTTCCTGAACTTTTCGCTGGTCGAAATCTCCGGATCGTCAAGGGTTTTGCGGAGATTCTGGAGGCGTTGCCGTCGTTCATCCTGGAGAAAAGGCAAATCGCTGTCAATCCGGTTTCCCAACCGGTCAAACACTTCTTCAAGATACGGGAGCAGTTCTCCGGATATGCGTGAAATTTCGGTTTTTTTGTTTTCCAACGACGCTATGGTGGTTTTATAAGAATCGACACTCTTGCGTAGTTGATCCCGGACTAAAATCAGTTCCTCCTGCTCCTGTTTTAAGGCTTCGAATTGCGTTTCGAGCGTTGCTTTCGCTTTAGCCCATCGATCTTCGGCTTTCTGGGTATCTTTCCTGACATCAATGGATTTTTTGATTGGTTTTTTAACAGTATCCGGAAAGTCTTCGCTCCCGGCCGAGCCCCATAGCAAAATAAGACAAAATAAAATCAACACGCATCTTTTCAAAACATATTCCTCCGAACTAAAAAAAATCCCCGGATCAATAAATATCGATCCGGGGATGTCCCTTTTTTATCCTCTGATCTTCGGACTTACCTTCCGTCCTCGAGGGTAAAGCCGTTTGTCCAGGCAGGTCTTCTGACTCCCCCGCCCTTTTAGCAGCCTTCCCATCCCTGGTGAATTCGTTAAATCGGTGAATGCTGAAATGGTTAATCAGGCAATCGATTCGGCTTCATCTTGCAGCGATTTGATGATTTTTTTAAATTTTCTATTTCACCAAATTGGGACAGTGGCATACAACGGCTAAAAGAGTTCCCTTTTCGAGACCTTTGCAAAACGTCCCCTTTTGTCCAATTCCGGCGTCAGGCTCAAATTTTAATCCTCGAAATACTCAATGTATTCCTGTGATTAAAATTTTCATCTTCCTTGGCCTTGAATAAAATGGAACATTTTTAAAAGGTCCCTTTTCTAAATTAAAACAGAAAAGGGCGGGGTCACAGCGGCGGGCCCGTCCCCTTTTTAGGGGGTTCCCTATTAAGCTCAAGACGAGCACCTGAACAACGTATTCAATTTATTAAAGAGCTGTAAAAGGAATGTCAAGGAAAATATCAAATCCCCAGAGCCAGTTTCAAAACGTCCCCTTTTGCCCAATTCCGGCGTCAGGCTCAAATTTTAATCCTCGAAATACTCAATGTATTCCTGTGGTTAATCCACCTCAGGCGGATCGCCTGCCTTGACCTTGAACAAACTGAACGTTTTGAAACGGGCGCCCCATCTTACCTTATTTTGTGATATGTCCCGTTTAGGATGGCGTTCAGCGCCATTTTGAGCACCACCGGCAGATCGTCCTGGTCAACGAATTCAGACATATCCGCAATTTCCTTGCCGGCGATATCTTCGGCGATATTTTGGCACCAGCGTTCATAGGAGGATAAATCTTTTAAAAGGCCTTTTTCGTAATCATCACTTAGAACCAAAGATGATTCCAAAAAGGCGGCATAACGGGGATCAAGGAGAATTCCTTCCACGGCACCGGCAAAGTCACTCCGCGTACCGACACAGTCGCACATTTCGTTTGATATCAGACCCAGCAGGCTGATTTTTCGTTCCTTTAAGCGCTGAAAGATATTACGTTTCAAAATGAGGCCGTTTTGCATGTAGACCGCGTCCTGGACCCCCGCATACACTGCCCTGGCAATCAGTTCACCCAGCTTTGAGTGGCCGCCTGCGTTTTTAATCAGCAGGCCGGTTCCCTGTACGACAACGATGTTGTCGGTTCCGGTTCCGGTGGCCCGGTAAATCCTTGAACTGTATGTACTTCTGACATCCATATCTAAAAGCGCGGCGGTCTTTCCCTCGGTAGCGGAAATGATGGCGCGGGTCATTGCCCGAGGGGTCAGTTGCATGTTGGACAACAGGATGATGTTGATCGTTCCCGGTTCATAATATTTTCCTTCATCCCTGGACATCCGGACGGCATTGCTACGAACACCGGCGGTAACCAGGGCGTATACGTTCATGTCTTTAAATTTTTCGTGTTTGATAGACAGGTTGTCCATATCCGCCCCGGTAAAAAGAAAACTGGAGTTTTCCATAGATTTACCGATCACCTGGTATACACGGGACCGTACACCCTCCAGTCCATGGTTGTGCCCGATTCCCCAGCACATGGGGGAAGAGTAATGGTTACCGATGGTCGTTATAGCGTTACGCTGCCCCTCGAGCGTTGACACAATGGACATAGGCGCTTTAAAATCAACGATCAGGGTCTTGTTGATAAAATCATAAATGTGACTGTAGGCAACTCGGGCATTTTTTATGTAATCCAGGTTAATGTTCAGTTCTCGGGTTTTAAATATTTTTTCTTCGAGGACCTGGTTACTCTTTTGTGAGAACACTTCCGGGTAAATTGAGGCGCTTAGCCACGACACGAAATAGCCGGTATTGGTGGCGGCTCTGCAGGTCAGGTCACAGGGAAAATAAAATATGGCACTGTTTTTCACCGCATCCACTTCCTTCCACCCGGACCTGTCGAAAAATTCTTTAGCGGTTTCACGGTCACCGCCACAGCCATAAATGACCTGAGGGTTGAATGCCTGCCACTCCTTTTGAGTGACAGGCACGATATTCCCTTTTTTATTCAGATTGGGCGCAATCCCACCGGCCGCCCGAATCATTTCATTTTGAAAGGAATCATCTCCGGGGGTCATGATCTGATCCCGCCCCATGAGCCGGATGACCCGCTTTCGTTTTGAAGGGGGAATTTGCGCGACTTTCCTGGAAATGATTTGAAGTTCCCGTTTTATATCTGCGATGATACGGGACGCTTCTTTTTGCCGGTTAAAAATTTTGCCGAGCAAACGGATATCCTGGTAACTGT
>JAFDFH010000223.1 GCA_019309945.1 Deltaproteobacteria bacterium | reverse complement strand
ATATAAAATAAAAAACCATTCAGTTTTTTCACCTACTGAATGGTTATGTTATGACAATTTTTGTCAGTCTGATGACAATTTTTGTCAGTCATCGGACAAGCTGGTTCGCTTTGCTCTACTTTTCAATTTCCAGTTTGGCAAGACGGTGTCGCATCGAACGAAAGCTGATATCGAGTAACTCGGCCGCCTTGCTGATATTTGCCCCGGAGTGTGCCAATGCCCGCTTTAGATAAGCCCTTTCGATTTCTTCCAGAATATCATCCAGCTGAACGCCTGTTGCGACTTCATCCAGATCAAATCGCCGGTTCTCAACCCCTTCGATCCACCTGTTTTTATGCACCGCAAGGGCCAGACTGTCCGGTAAAATAATATTGGTGTTGGAAAGCGCAACACTTCGCTCCATCAGGTTTTCAAGCTCGCGAACATTTCCGGGAAAACCATATTTATTCATTAAATCAATGGCATAAGAAGATATCTTCGCAATTTCCTTCCCCATCTGACGGGAATACTTCTCGAGGAAATGCTGGGCAAGGAGATGTAAATCATTTTTTCTTTCCCTGAGTGACGGCACCTTTATCTCGATAACATTCAGACGATAAAAAAGGTCTTCCCTGAAATGCCCGGAAATCACCTCATCTTCAAGTTGTTTATTCGTCGCAGAAATAATTCTGATATCCACCGAAATATCCTCGTTACCGCCCACCGGCTTAAACACCCGCTCCTGGACGGCTCTGAGCAGCTTTACCTGGATTGGCAGACTGAGTTCTCCAATTTCATCCAGAAAAATCGTTCCCCTGTGGGCGACTTCAAAAAGCCCTTTTTTGTCCTGGGTCGCCCCGGTAAAAGCACCTTGCATGTGTCCGAAAAGCTCGCTTTCCATCAAAGTTTCAGGGATGCCGCCACAGTTTATGGTTACAAACGGTTTTTCACTTCGGTCACTTTGATCGTGAATCGCACGGGCAACCAGCTCCTTACCGGTTCCGCTTTCACCGGTGATCAGGACGTTGGTCCTGGTTTTGGAAACCTGCTGGACAAGATCATAGATGCGCATCATACTCGGGCTGTTTCCGACGATTTTCCCAAAATGCAGGGTTTTCTTTACTTTATCATCGAGGGCCTTTTTTTCATGTTCGATGGTTTTTAGCTTCAGTGCATTTGCAATGGTCTGTTTCAGCTCCTCGTTGTCAAAAGGCTTGGGCACATAATCATAGGCACCGGCATTCATGGCTTCAACTGCAGTCTCGGTCGTGGCATAGGCTGAAATCATGATGACAACCGTATCCGGAGCTTGCTCTTTGGATGCCCTTAACACTTCGAGGCCGGTGATATCGCCAAGTTTGATGTCGCAAAGCAAAAGATCAAAATGTGTTTTTTCAAGCAGTGCGATTGCTTTTCGTCCGTTTTCTGCACATGTTACCGAATATCCCTCTCTTTGCATCATGAATTCAAGCACTTCGCGCATACGATCTCTGCGTTATGCTCAAAATTTTATCCTCGGAATATCAACGATATGCCTGCGGTAAAATTTTTCGCAGGCCTTGATCTCGAACAAAAATCCTCGTTTCTGGACGGACACTAGATCGTTTTTCCAAGTTCAAGGAAGGCGAAGATTTTAACCGCAGGAATACATTTCCGTATTTTGAGGATTAAAATCTGAGCCTGACGCAGAAATTGGGGAAAATAGCATTTTTCGTTCAGGCACTAAATATAACCTTACCCCCTACCATGGTCAGTATGGCCTTACCCTTGACCTGCCACCCGTCAAAGGGAGTGTTACGGCTCAGGGATTGGAAACCGGCGGCATCCACGGTGTGGGATATGTCGGGGTCTATGATCGTGATGTCAGCGGGCTTGCCCACCGTTAACCCGTTTTCAAGTCCAAGAATACGTACCGGGTTTTTCGACATCTTCTCAACAAGGCCGGCAAAGGTGAGCACGCCGTCTTCAACCAATTTCAAACACAAGGGAACCGAGGTTTCAAGACCGATGATACCATTTGCCGCCTGATCGAATTCAACTTCCTTTTCGACGTTCGAATGCGGGGCATGGTCTGTGGCGATAACATCAATGGTCCCATCTGCAAGGCCTTCAAGAATGGCCGTGCGGTCTTTAGGTGAACGCAGGGGAGGATTCATTTTGGCGTTCGAATTGTACTTCTCCACATCTTCGTCGGTGAGGGTGAAATAATGGGGTGCGGTTTCAGCCGTTACCGGTACACCTCTTTTTTTGGCCTCCCGGATCGCCCTTACGGATTCCAGTGTGCTGACATGGGCAATGTGAACAGGCGCGCACATGAGTTCGCACAAGGAAATATCCCGTTCAACCATTATGCTTTCAGACACATTGGGTATACCCGCCACACCCATCCGGGCAGCAACAGGGCCTTCGTTCATGACGCCGCCGGTTGCAAGGTTGACATCCTCGCAATGTGAAATGATCAGCAGGTCAAACTCCTTGGCATGCTCTAAAGCTTTTCGCATCAACTGGCTGTCCATCACCGGATTACCGTCATCGGACAGGGCAATGGCACCCGCTTTTTTTAAATCTCCATATTCAGAAAGGCTGTTTCCGAAAAGCCCTTTACTGATGGATGCAACCGGATAGACACGAACCGAATCTGCTTTTTGGGCTTTTTGTAATATGTATTCCGTGATCCGGCGGTTATCATTCACCGGCTTTGTGTTCGGCATCGCACAAACAGCGGTGAAACCGCCATGGGCGGCAGCCATGCAGCCCGTCGCGATGGTTTCTTTATATTCATGACCGGGTTCCCTCAGGTGGACATGCATGTCAATCAGGCCGGGAGTAACGATTTTACCGGACGCATCGATCACCTTATATTCGAACGGTCCGCGCCCGGATTCAGGATGTGGACGATCAGGGGTCATTATTTTAACGATTTTTCCATCCTGGATGAAAACGTCCATCAATGCATCGAAGTTCCCGGGATCAATGACTCGACCGCCCTTAATCAGAACCTGCATTTCGCAAACCTCCGGTCTCGTGCCCTCTCCATTCAAAACGTCCCATTTTACCCAATCTCTGCGTCAGGCTCAAATTTTAATCCTCGAAATACTGTAACCGTTCATGGAACGTTGAAATTAGAAAAGGAAATTTGGCCTTCATGCTTTTGTACTGTTGATGAACGCATTCAATTGGGGGCCGAGTTTTTCAACTATTGCTTTGTATTCTGTCGCGTTTGACTCAGATAAAACTTTTCTTCTTATCAAAGTTGTGCCAGACCATATCTGATAACTCTTCTGCCATTTTGTAGACATCCAACTCCCAAACTCGTTGCATCTCTTCCCAATTTCTACTTTCCAATTTCAAGTTTCAAACCGTGAACGGTTACAAAATACTAAATGTATTCCTGCGGTTAAAATTTTAACCTTCCTTGACCTTGAACAAACTGAAACGTTTTGAAACTGGCTCGCTATTTTAATAATGTCCCTATCCGGCCCCATCGCACATAATCGAGTATCGAGCTGGAATTGTCCTTATTCCAGGACCAATAGATAATAAACGCCTTGCCTTTCACCTTTTTCAGGTCAACAAAACCCCAGAACCTGCTGTCATAGCTGTGATCCCGGTTGTCCCCCATGACAAAAAGAGAATTTTCAGGTACGGTGACGGGCCCGAAATTATCCCTGGGTTGGATACCGCCCGGAATAATGTGCGAATCCGTATATATGCCGTATTTGTGGTTCAGAAGCTTATGGTTTACATAAATCTTTTTATCACGGATTGCCACCACGTCACCGCCAATTGCAATAACACGCTTGATAAAATCCTTGCCGGGATCCTCCGGAAATTTGAAGACAACGATGTCACCGCGTTTCGGATTTTTCACGGAAACGATTTTTTTTTGCCAATAGGGTATCTTGACGCCATAAATAAATTTGTTGACCAGGATATGGTCTCCGATCAAAAGGGTGTTCTTCATGGAACCCGATGGGATTTTAAAGGCTTGAACGATAAACGTTCGTATAAACAAAGCAAGTACGATCGCCACCGCGATGGCTTCGAGGTTTTCCCGAAGACCGCTCTTTTTTTTGGTCCGAACATCTTTTTCGGATGATTTCTTTGGTTTCAAATTCTCCTCAACCTTTTCTTATCAGTATCATTTCCTAACCTGGACAAGCCGGAACTAAAAATATTTGCCACCAAGTCACAAAAACACGAAGGATTTTTTTGTTATTCTTTCTTAATGTCTTGCTGCCTTTGTGGCGAGAAGAAAAAAGTTTTGCCACAAAAAGCACAAAATTTACAACTATGGAACTATCGACGTAATAGATGAATGCGCCCTTTTACAAATTCATCAAAAGAAAGCCAACTCTTATTATAAAATTGCTGAAGATTCCTGCCGCCACATCATCCAGGACAATGCCGACGCCCCCCTTAAATTTTTCCAGGTACCGAATGGGAAACGGTTTTAAAATATCAAAAAATCTGAAGAGAACAAAACCGGCAATCACAAAAGCAAAATTAAAAGGCAGACCCAGCAATGCTACGGTAATGCCCGCAATTTCATCGATGACAATACAACCGGGATCTTTTATATTTAATTGTCTTGCGGCACCCTGGGCGATCCAAATGGCGAAAAAAATAAAAATGACAGTGCCAAGGATGGCAACCGGTAAGTCAATTTTTGATAGCAGAAAGCAAAACGGAAGCCCTAAAATGGATCCTAATGTGCCGGGTGCAAAAGAACTTTTTCCGATATAACAGCCAGTTGCAAAAAACATGCCCCATTTCTGCCTGAAATTCATGGCCCGTCTCTATATTCTGGTATGTTTTTTGTCAAGCCCCCTCTGTCCTCAAACTTCTGCCTCCTTAATAATCGCATCGTAAACGATCCTTATGGGAATCTTCTTTTCAAGTGCGATCTTTTTGCAAACTTCATATTCGGGCACAATCCGAATACTTCCGTCCGGGTTAGTGATACGTTTAACCTGGAGGGGGCCGTAGGGAGTTTGGATATGGACATGCTCCCGTGGGAGCAAGCGTCTTTGGGCATCATAGTACCTGAGACCTAATGATGTGGTTTCAGATAAAATACGATGGATAATCGTCTCCCGCCGGTTCCTGTGACAAAGCACGTGTATCATTGTTCCCGGCCTGTTTTTTTTCATAAAGACCGGCATCCAATAAACATCCAGCGCTCCGTCTGCAAACAGCCGATCCATCACGAACCCGAAAATTTCCGGGTTCATATCATCAATACAGGTTTCCACCACCTCAATGGTATCCTTGAGATAACCGGCTTGATGGACTTTTTGAACATCGCTCATGGTTCCGGTTATTATCCGTAAGAGATTCGGTATGGATTTAAGATCACGTTCGCCGGCACCATATCCAATTTTTTCAACAATCATATCCGGAATTTCCTCAAAAGATTCACATAGTGTTGCGAGGATGGCCGCTCCTGTAGGTGTAACGAGTTCATGCTGAATTCCGGAGCCATAAACCGGAATGCCCTTGAGTATAGCGATTGTTGCGGGAGCAGGAACCGGCAGGGTTCCATGCCGGCAGGAAACAAATCCTGTACCCAAAGGAATTTTTGAAGCAATGACCTTCTCGATACCCAGATACTCAATGCATAGCGCCGTACCGATAATATCTACGATCGAATCCACCCCCCCGATCTCATGAAAATGGACTTTTTCCTTAGGACACCCGTGAATTCCGGCTTCGGCCTCTGCAAGCCTTTCAAAAATCCTAAAGCTCCTGTTTTTTACGTCAGAAGTGAGAGGACTGTTTTTAATCAAAGTTTTTATTTCGGCATAATCCCTGGCCTTGGCCCCATCTTGGATGTGAACCAAAACACGTTGGGCTTGAATTCCGTTGCGGGCTATGGATGTGGCCGACAGGTCAAAACCGGTCAAAGGAATCTTGCAGATGGAATCCTTCAGCCATTTCACCGGGACACCCAGGTCGATAAAAGCGCCTAGCGTCATGTCACCGCTGATACCCGAAAAACAATCAAAATAAGCGAGCATTGTTACATACCTTATGAGACCTTTGCAAAACTCCCCGACCCCTCATATATTTATCAGCGGCACGAATGGAGTTTTATGATTTCCAGCAGCAGTTCAACGGTCCGAACCATATCATCCAACCGGATGGATTCGCGAACGGTATGCATGTCACGCATTCCCGTGCCGAGTACGCCGGTGATGATCCCTTTTTCAAAAAAAATATTGGCATCCGCACCCCCGCCCGTCGCCTTGGACTTCATCTTCCTGCCAAGATTTTCAGCAGCTTCACGGGCCAGCGTCACAACGGGGTGATCTTCTGGAACGGATGTACTTGAAAAATCTCTATCCACCTGAAATTCAAGTCGGGGAAGTCCTCCATCACCCGAAGATGTATGATAATTTTCAACAACCGCTTTAAACGCTGATATGAATTGATTTGTAATGTTCATCAGCTTTTCTTCATCATGACTCCTGACCTCACCCTTGACGGTAACCAGTTTCGGCACGATGTTGATGGCGTCACCCCCTTCGATCATGCCAATATTACAAGTTGTCTCCTGATCGATTCGACCGACTTCAAGTCCGGCAATGGCCTGGCTTGCTAAAAAAATCGCATTGATCCCCTTTTCCGGGGCGGCACCAGCATGGGCATCTTTGCCATGAATCTTAAATTCGAGTCGATTGGCTGCAGGAGCCCGGGTAACAATCCCTTCCGTGTCCGTGGCGTCCAGCGCATACCCGTATTTTGCCGTTATCAGGCTAAAATCAAGATGCTTGGCTCCCTGAAGTCCGATCTCTTCGCAAATTGTGAGGACGAGCTCAATCGGCCCGAATGAAAGGTCATTTTCATGCAGCACCATCAAAGTTTCTATCAGGATGGCGATTGCGCTTTTATCGTCCGCTCCGAGTATCGTGGTACCATCACTTGTAAAAATCCCGTCCTTAAAAATAACCGTGATGCCTTTGCCGGGTTCAACCGTGTCCATATGTGCATTGAGCAAAAGTGGAGGCACCTGCGTATTTCCTTTAAATTTGGCAATTAAGTTTCCGGTATCACTACCAATTTTTTCACCTGCGGTGTCCACCAAAGTTTCGGCGCCAATGAATTCCAGAATCTTTCTGATTTCACTTGCAACAGCACCCTCTTCTTTAGAAACACTATCAATCTCGACCAAAAATCTAAATGTGTCGGTTAGTCTCTCTTTATTGATCATCCCCAGACTCCGTGAATCATAAAAATGAAATTTATGGGTTTATTAAAAATATTGACAAAAAATTCATAATATTAATATGATGACTTCAAAAAAAGTTTGAAAAGAAGCCTTTTTACGAATTCATCGATGCAATACATAATAGTAAAGAATCCTGGCCCAGAGGACCAGGCTTTGGTTTGCCCTTGGAAAAGGCTTTTAGCGACAGTCGGCGTTGAAACACAGAATTCAGGAGCCAGAAGTCAGGAGTCAGAATAGAATGATGTTGCTTCGCGCCTGCACATTTTATATTTTCCGGTTGAGCCGCAGGCGAATACCTTATTCTGAATTCGGTCTCCTGAATTCTGTATTCTTGTCGGCCCTTTGCACGGCATAGCCAACTGCCTCTGACCTGGCCCAGAGGACCAGGTTTTTTTATGTTTAAATACACGGAAGTGCGCAGCTTACTGGTGAGGCTCCCGGACTTCAAATCCGGTGTGGGGCGCTAAAACCGTCCCGGGTGGGTTCGATTCCCATGCACTTCCGCCACAACATATTGAAATCAATTTTATATTTTTAATTACCTTAAATTATGCTCCAAAACTATATCAAGACTTCATCTTTATCAATAACATTTTGAACACTCTCGACTAAACGAGGATTTTTGTTCGAGATCAAGGCCTGCGAAAAATTTTACCGCAGGCATATAGTTGATATTCCGAGGATAAAATTTTGAGCATAACGCAGAGATCGGGCAAAAAGACCGCTTCTGGATGGGCACGAGCTATAATATCACACTTTTCGATCCTAACCTCTTACCTGTCCAATTTTTCGATGCACGCGTGAGTGACGATGCCGGATGATAAAGCGATTCACCAAATTTTGATGGATCTTGCAGATGCGAAAACCTGGCCTGAAAATTTTAAAAGAAACCTCGATCAAGGAATCGATGTGCGCCGGGAAATGAAAGAGGCTGACAAAAAAATAGAGGGGTTCGAAAAACATGCAAAACAGCTCATGCAAACATTGGGTTGTACGAACCCGAAGACCCGCTCCATTTATCAAGGCATGGCGGATATGTTGATTAACTGGCATACTTTTGTGGACGATCTGGATTGATGGCGTCGTAAAAAGTCCCATCTACGGCGTTGTAGTGTCTTTTCAGACGCTCGGCATACCATATGTATAGCCTCGCTCCTGAAAAAACACTACGCCTTGTATATGGGCCTTTTTACTTAGCCATTAGCGTTACTTTTTACGGCTTGAAACTTGAAATTAGAAAGTAGAAATTGGGGAGCGATGCAACGAGTTTACGAGTTGGATGTCTACAAACTGGCAGAAGAGTTAGCAGAGTTGTGAAAACTCTTCAGAAGAAAAGTTTTATCTGAGTCAAACGCGACCGAAT
>JAFDFH010000222.1 GCA_019309945.1 Deltaproteobacteria bacterium | reverse complement strand
AGGTTTCAGGAGTGTGAGGCTTCAGGTCCAGGGCTTCTCTTTCCTGACACCTGAACACTGACACCTGAAACCTTCATATGTCCTGAAACCCGACACCTGACACCTTCATATGTCCTGACACCTGATCTTCAAATTCCGGTGATAAGGAATGAATGGCCGCCGTAAACCAACAGCCGTGAATTACACCCTTGAGGATATAAACACCCTGACATGAAGAAACCCGTTGAAAATCAGACCCAGATCATTCTGGACAGCATTGCTGAAGGCGTTTTTACAATCGATTTGGATTGGAGGATTACCTCATTTAACCGGGCCGCCGAAAAGATTACCGGTATAAAAAAAAATGAGGCCCTCGGGCGGTATTGCTGGGAGGTTTTCAGGGCCAGTATATGCGAACAGCGATGCGAGCTAAGAGAGACCATGGAAACAGGCCGTCCGATCGTGAACCCGTCTATTTTTATTGTTAATTCCCAGGGGAATCGAATCCCGGTGAGCATTTCAACGGCGCTTCTTAAAGATAAAAATAGGCGTGTGATCGGCGGGGTAGAGACGTTCCGGGATTTAAGTGTCGTTGAAGAATTGCGCAAAGAATTGGCAGGAAGTCATTCTTTTATGGATATTGTTAGCAAAAACAAAGAAATGCGGCAGTTGTTCAGAAAGCTGGAAATGATTGCCGAGAGTAATACAACGGTTCTGCTGGAGGGTGAAAGCGGTACGGGCAAGGAGCTGTTTGCCAAGGCCATCCATTCCCTTAGTCATCGAAAAAATGGACCGATGACCACGATTAATTGCGGTTCCCTACCGGATACACTTCTTGAATCCGAATTGTTCGGGTATAAAGCAGGGGCCTTTACAGATGCCAAAAAAGACAAACCCGGGCGTATCGCCCTTGCAGAGGGGGGAACCCTTTTCCTGGATGAAATCGGGGATGTCTCGCCGCTTTTACAGATGCGTTTTCTGCGTGTGCTTCAGGACAAGGTGTATGAACCCCTTGGGGGCGTCAAGCCAGAAAAAGCGGATGTTCGGTTTGTGGCAGCAACCAATAAGAACCTGGAAAATATGCTCAGGGAAGGAACTTTTCGGGAGGATCTGTATTACCGGATCAATGTGGTTAAACTTTTTCTGCCTCCTTTAAGAAAGCGCAAAGAAGATATTCCTCTTTTAATCGATCATTTTATCCGAAAATTTAATCACCTGATTGATAAAGAAATCCAGGGTATCTCCCCGGAAGTTTTACCTGTTTTGATGTCACATAAATTTTTAGGAAATATTCGCGAATTGGAAAATATCATTGAATACGCGACTGTGATTTGTAAAAATAACTTTATTGGGATTGAACACCTTCCTGAATATTTACAGCCGAAGTCACATCTGTCGGAAAAAATCAAGTTCCAGGGGACCTTTGGAAAAGATTTGGGATTTAGTGACCTGGAGAAGAGCTTCATTTATGAAGCGTTGAGGAAGAATAATTGGAACAGGTCTTTTACGGCAGCACAGTTGGGTATACACCCCACCACGCTGTGGCGTAAAATTAAGCGACATAAACTTGAAATACCGAAGCAGGATGGCCGTTCAAAACGTGTGGGTTAAGTTAGAATATTGCAAAACTGCAATTCCTTCACCGATAAATATGTAAAATTGCAATAGTAGAACTTATTTATATATCCTTTGTTATGACTTTTCTTCCTTAATTATGCAATTATTTCAATTAGTTTTATCTCTTCTTCAATTTTATTCCGCTTTGGCATAAAAAATGCGGTATTTAATTTTTAGGTTGGCCTTGGTCCGGCCATAATATATCCCCTTTCCTGATCCCCCTTCCTTTCCGGGAGGGGGATTTTAAAATGTTATGGGAACACCTTCGTGCGGGCCGTGGGCTTTTTGATATTGAAGGCAATGTTTTATGCGAATAGCCATTCCGATCTGGGATAATAAAGTTTCACCTGTCATGGATACCGCCTCAAGGCTGCTGATCATCGAAACTGATGGGCATAAAGAGAGTGCTCGGTTTGAGATATATTTGGAAGAACAGGATATCTCTAGGCGATGTCACCGGATCCAGGGTCTGGAAATAGACGTCCTGATTTGTGGCGCAATTTGCCGCTCCTTGGCAGGGATGCTTCTGGCATCCGACATCCATATCATTTCAGAGATATCCGGTCTGGTAGAAGATGTTTTGAAGGCTTATCTTCAAGGGACGCTGGCTGATTCAAAATTTTTTATGCCAGGCGCTACGGGAAATGAATTAAGGCAAACAAAAACAAAAGGAGACTAAAATGGAAAAAGTTGCAATTGTCGGTTGTGGTGCTTATATGGACAGTGGCTATGGCTGTCCCGGAGAGTGGCGATGCCTCAAAGCAGCGGCACTTGGCGATGGTAAAATTGAAAACCCTTCCCAGGTCATCGCTTTTGTTAAATGTGAATGTCCGGGACGGTCCCTTGCTTCGAATATGGGCATGGCGATGAAACTTTCAGAAATGAAACCGGACAAGATTTATCTCAGTTCCTGTCTTGCCAATGCAGCACCCGGTTGCCCTTATTCCAGTGCTGAAGAAATGGCCACGATCCTCGAAAATAAAACAGGAATTCCCGTGACGCTGGGTACCCACGATTATCATTAATACGTCTGTTCCGGGCGGTTTTTAAACCACATTCAAAGGTATCGGAAGGATATGTCCGCTTATGAGCGATAGCTTGGATGATTTTGTACAGGACTTACAGGAGCAGATTTTTGAAGAAACCAAAGCGGCGTATGGTGAGATTGTTTATCAGCGTTGGCGAAATCCGCTTTATATGGGGAAAATGGAGAATTCCGATGCCCATGCGCAGGTGAAGGGTGAGTGTGGGGATACAATTGAAATTTTTTTGAAATTTAAAAACGATCGGATAAAAGAGGCCTCATTTCTAACAGATGGATGCGGACCCAGTGCCGTTTGCGGTTCATTTGCCGCCGAAATGTCCATCGGTAAAAGTCCGGATGAAATTTTAGAGATTACCGGAGAGGCGATCTTAAAAAAGCTTGGGGGGTTGCCTGAAGAGGATAGGCACTGTGCCTTTCTTGCTGCGGCAACACTGCAGGAGGCGTTGAATACGTATATGATCGGGAAGACACTTAAGAATGCCCGGGGTAGGGGCTGATCGGAGTTATGGATTATGATCATCAGTATTGCCAGTGGAAAAGGAGGAACCGGTAAGACTACGGTAGCGACAAACCTGGCGTTGGCAATTGGTTCAGATGTCCAGTTACTCGATTGCGACGTAGAAGAACCCAATGCACACCTTTTTATTTACCCGATTTTCGAAAAGACGGAAACCGTTTACACTCCGGTTCCGGAAGTGGATTTTAAAAAGTGTACGTTTTGCGGAAAATGTGGTGAAATTTGTCAATTTAAGGCCATCGCGGTGATCGCGGACACCGTGATGCTGTTTCATGAACTCTGTCACAGTTGCGGCGGATGTATGGCTGTATGCCCTGAGGGAGCCATTACGGAAATAGGCCGGGAACTGGGCATCATCGAGCGAGGACATCGCAATGGCCTGGACTTCATCCACGGAAAGTTAAGGATAGGGGAGGCCATGTCGCCGCCATTGATTCGTAAGGTTCGTTCATATACCGATCCTGACAAACTGACCCTGATTGATGCACCCCCCGGCACTTCATGCCCGGTGATCACTTCCATGAAAGAAACTGATTTTGTTCTGCTGGTCACGGAGCCGACACCGTTCGGCTTGCACGATTTAAAACTTGCAGTCGGTGCTGTTCGGTTGCTCAACATTCCAACCGGATTGGTCATTAACCGATCGGATATCGGCGATGATCAGGTCAAGGTCTACGCGCGCAAAGAAGGTTTGCCTGTTCTTATGGAAATACCTTTTGATCGACGGATTGCAGAGGCGTACTCCCGGGGCGATGCGATTGTTGCAGTCATGCCCGCGTGGAAAAAGGAATTTCTGAATTTGTATCACCAAATCCAAGAAATTATAGAATTGCAGGGGCCGAATTAATGAAAGAACTGGTAGTGATAAGCGGTAAAGGGGGTACTGGCAAGACCAGCTTGATCGCCGCTTTTGCGTCATTGGCCAACCACAAAGTGCTATGTGACGCTGATGTGGATGCAGCGGATCTACACCTGATTATGGACCCCGAAGTACAGCAACGCCATGATTTTCAGAGTGGCAATACCGCGGTCATCAATAGGGACAAGTGTACCGAATGCGGGCAGTGCCTCGATTTGTGCAGGTGGAATGCTATCAGCGACGAGTTTGAAGTGGATCCGATTGAATGTGAAGGTTGCGGTGTTTGCGTCTATTTCTGTCCTGAAAAAGCCATCGATTTTCCTGTAAATACCTGTGGGGAATGGTATATTTCCGACACACGCTTTGGTCCCATGGTCCATGCCAGGCTGGGAATTGCCGAAGAAAACTCCGGAAAACTGGTGTCCCTCGTTCGTCAGGAAGCTAAAAAACTTGCCGAAAAAAAGAATCTTGATCTTATCATAACGGACGGGCCGCCGGGTGTGGGGTGTCCGGTGATTGCCTCCATCGGAGGAGCAAGCGCGGTTGTCATTGTTACCGAACCCACGGTTTCAGGTAAACATGATATGGAAAGGGTCGTTCAACTGGCTGCTTATTTTAAGATTCCCACTTTGATCTGTGTTAACAAATTTGATCTCAATATCAGTACGTCCAAGCAAATAGAAGCGTTTTCCAAGGAAAAGGGATTGATCTTTTTAGGAACCATTCCGTTTGATCCGATCTTTACTAAGGCCATGGTTCAAGGGCAAACCGTTTTTGAATATGATGATTGTTCAAGTGTGGCTCAGGCTGTCAAAAAGATTTGGGACAAAGTGTTGATGGCAATTGAGCGCTAAAAATTAATTTTAGAAAGGAGGTCGGCA
>JAFDFH010000026.1 GCA_019309945.1 Deltaproteobacteria bacterium | reverse complement strand
ACTAAGCTTGCTATATTGCAGTAAGCCTTGAATTCCAATTAAAAAGGCTATACTCATTTCGATTCCAGTTACAGTAAGTTGGTTGGTAATCCGGAATCAAAAGAGGAGCATAGCCATGAAATCTAATAAAACTGAAAAAATTAAAACAATCAACGAAAAAACACTTATTGCTGCTTTGGATATTGGCAAAAAAGTTCATTATGGTTATTTCAGAACTCCTAAAAATAAGGATATTAAACCGTTCCCGATTTATAACACCGGTCAAAGCTTTAAAAAATTCTGGAAAAAACTTTGCAGGTTTAAAGAAAAATACATGCTTGATGAGGTTGTCATCGGATTTGAATCTACAGGGCCATATGCTGAACCGATATCGAATTATTTGAGAAAGAAACCGGTTAAACTGGTCCAGGTGAACCCGATGCACACGAAAAGAATTAAAGAATTGACGGGTAATTCTCCTAACAAGACAGACAAAAAGGATCCACGTGTGATCGCAGATGTAATTTCGCTTGGTCATTCTTTGACGGTTGTAATGCCTGAAGGGACTGCCGCGCAGTTGCGCAGGCTTACCCATGCAAGAGAACGGGCGATCGATCACAGAACAGCTATGACCAATCAGCTTCAGCAACTTATTTTTGTGATATTCCCGGAACTTGTGAGTATTATTAAACCATCCACAAAGACCGGCATGTATCTGATTAAGAATTTTCCTGATCCTGAAAGGATTGCATCTATTGGTATTGAGAGTTTGAGCGATATCATAAGGCAAGTCAGCCGTGGAAGGTTCGGCATCGACCGGGCTGAAGCTCTTTATAATGCCGCAAAAGAATCTGTGGGGATTACAGAAGGCAAAGAGGGCATACTTCTGGAGACAAATCATCTTGTTTCTAATATAGAGACTGAAAACAGATACATTAAAAGCCTGGAAGAACAGATGATTGTATACCTGGACCAGATTCCTTACAGTCACAGCATATTGTCTGTTAAAGGGGCCTTGATCTTTTTGAAATAAGCTCCGGCAAGCATCAGGGGCAGCGCCGGATATCCAAGCGGGGCCGTCCCATGATGCGTAAGCTGCTCTTTTTTGCAGCCATTAACATGGTCAGATCCAATGGGATCATGCATGCGAAATATAAGCAAATGCTGGACAGAGGTATGCTCAAAATGAAGGCCTTGATCGCTATTTCCAGAAAAGTTCTGGGCCTTATTTTTGCCATTGTCCGTAACAGTACGATGTATATAGAAAATTACACTAAACAAAATCATTATAAATTAGCGGCTTAAGTTGTGTGAAGGCGGGGAGACCATCATTTGTGCCATTAAGGCGATACAATCGACCTTCTCACTAAGCTTTTACGGCTCCCCGTCGTCACCTATTCCCGATAAAGCAAGGTTAGAGCTCAGTTGAGACTCTCGAATACCAGGATGGGTAAGGTGACGCTCTCTATGACTAAAGCTAAAAACAGGATATTAAAATGCGCAATATCATGCTTGTAACCCGCAGAAAAATTATCATGTGCTCCGACGAGCTTAATGGGGCCCATTCTCGCACATGATAATTTTCTGCTAGTTTTTTTAAAATAAAACTTGACTACAATAAACCAGGCACAAAGACACTAAGATGCATAGATAATACAAAATTACTTACAAAAAGGAAAAGCGTCATCGGATTTTTTTAGTAATAAATTCTTCCCTTGCCTATATTGTTTTGAAATTAATATCTTTTCTTTGTGACTTGGTGTCTTTTTTATTTCAAATGAGGTTTTGGTCATTCGGTATTCGAATTTGCCTTATCTTGAGTTTTCGTTCAGGCCCTAACTATGTATTTAATCGGGTTATGTCAACGACCGTCTTGCACCTGACCAAATCTCGGAACTTAGTTCGTGCCCATCCAGAAACGGTCTTTTTGCCCGATCTCTGCGTTATGCTCAAAATTTTATCCTCGGAATAGCAACTATATGCCTGTAGTAAAATTTTTTGCAGGCCTTGATCTCGAACAAAAATCCTCATTTCTGGACGGACACTAGTTCACTGCGCTCACAATTGTCAATTAAAATACTTGTATTTTCACCAACTTATAGAAATTCCGAGACGTTTAATTAAAAGAATTATTAAATTTCTGTTTTTCTTGACACGACGTATGTATACGCATAATTATAATTTAGAAAGAAAGAATATCGCAAAATGTTCAGAATTGATGTTGCCACCCGGCAGATCATTGAACCTTTAAATATCCTTTGGGGGGAAAAGGAGGAAGCCATGGACAAAATCCTTAGAATCAACATGGGGGCTGAAGGAAGCCCTGAGTTCAAAACGGAACCTGTGGGGGACTATGCCGGTCTGGGAGGCCGTGCAATGACATCGGCGATTAGGGATTGCTGAGTGGGACCATTGCGGCAATGTCCGGCAGAATTTCGGTGGGATGCAAAGGCCCGCTCACCGGCGGCATTAAAGAGGCAAATGCCGGCGGCCAGGGGGCTCAGGTACTTGCCAGGTTGGGCTATGCGGCCATCGTATTGGAGGGAAAACCCCATGATGATTCCCTGTACAAGGTGGTCCTCAATAAGGACGGGGTTCAAATAACTCCTGATAATAGCCTTCGTATGCTGGGCAACTATGACCTGATTGATAAAATAAAAGAAGAATATGGCGAAAAGGTTGCCTGCATTTCCATCGGTCAGGCCGGCGAGATGAAACTGGCGGCTGCTTCCGTGGCCTTTACGGACATGGAACAGAGACCGACCCGGCACGCGGGTCGTGGGGGCGTCGGCGCAGTCATGGGGGCTAAGGGCGTTAAAGTTATCGTGCTGGATGACAACGGAATGAAGATGCGAAGTCCCCAAGATCCCGATAAATTTAAAGCGGCAAACAAAATATTTGTCGAAGGACTCCGGAAACATCCTGTAACCGGCGAGGGGCTTCCTGCTTATGGAACCAATGTACTCACCAATGTGATCAATGAGGCCGGGGCATATCCTACGAATAATTTTTCGTCAGGGCAATTTGCAGGAGCTTCCAAAATCAGCGGCGAGACTCAGGCTGAAACGGAGACCGCCCGGGGAGGGGTCGCCACTCATGGTTGCCATAAAGGCTGTGTGATCCGGTGTTCGGGCATATACAATGATAAGGACGGCAATTACCTGACCAAACAAGTGGAATACGAAACAGTATGGGCACATGGCGCTAACTGCGGGATAGACGATTTGGATGCCATTGCCATGATGGACCGTCTGGATGATGATTTTGGATTGGACACCATTGAAATGGGTGCCACCATCGGCGTGGTCATGGAGGCCGGCATCATTAAATTCGGCGATGAAGAGGCCGCCATTAACCTTATAAAGGAAGTCGGACAGGGAACACATCTCGGGCGTATCCTGGGTAGTGGCGCCGCGGTAACCGGAAAGATTTTTGGGGTAGAAAGAGTTCCGGTGGTTAAAGGACAGGCTTTGCCTGCATATGATCCCCGAACAGTCCATGGTATTGGGGTAACTTATGCAACCAGCACCATGGGGGCTGATCACACGGCAGGATATGCAGTCACAGCGAACATTCTCGGCGTCGGAGGTACTGTGGATCCCTTGAAACCCGAGGGCCAGGTGGAACTTTCCAGAAATTTGCAAATCGCCACGGCTGCCATCGACTCCACAGGAATGTGCTTATTCATTGCATTTGCCGTCTTGGATCAGCCCGACACATTTCAGGCTCTGATCGATATGCTTAATGCTTTTTACGGTCTGGACCTTACTGCCGACGGCTTCGCAGAACTTGGCAAATCGGTCCTTAAAAACGAAAGGGATTTTAACGCACGGGCCGGTTTTACTTCTGAGCACGACCGTCTGCCGGAATTTTTCAGAAAAGAACCGCTGCCCCCTCACAACCTTACATTTCAGGTGAAGGATGAAGAGCTGGATCAGGTTTTCAACTTTTAAATCACAGTGACTTTTGTTCATAATAAAAACGGGGAGGCTCTATGGGAGTCTCCCCGTTTCACTAGCGAGTTAGTGCCCGTCCAGAAATGAGGATTTTTGTTCGAGATCAAGGCATGCGAAAAATTTTACCGCAGGCATATAGTTGATATTCCGAGGACAAAATTTTGAGCATAACGCAGAGATCAGACAAAAAGACCGTTTCTGGATGGGGACGAGTTAATGAAATTATACGATACAACCTTACAACGTCACTTATCAGCTATATTCAGTCATAGCTTTCCTCGTATTGCAAGTTAGCGCTTCAACCCGCAACCCGTAACCGCGCCAGGAATGCAAACATAACAATGACTATTTTACTCATTTTAAAAAGGAAAATTATCCCAAACTTTTATCAACTGTTCGAGCAGGGTTTCAGGATAAAAGCCCGGGTGGGCTGTAACATTAGAGAATTACTCTGTCAGCAGTTGGGGGTCCGTGAAGATTATCTGGAAAATCGAATACAAACGATTTTTCTAAATGGAAAATCCGTGGATGATGTGAATACGGCTATTTTAAGGGAAGGATCTATCCTGGCGCTTTCCGCTGCCATGCCCGGGCTCGCTGGTGCGACCTTACGAAAAGGAGGCCGTTTTGCACCATTGCGCAACCGGATTTCTCATCATACAGACCAAAAATCCATTTCCCAAAAAGAAGGAATGGTCGTATTGAAACTTTTTAACTTACTGGTCAGTGAAATAGGCCCCATCTTTCTTCAACAGGGTATTTGGCTTCAAGGAAGCAAATTTAAAGACCTCCTGGACCGTCAGCCCGAAGATTTCTTTTCAGGGATCCTCTCCGCAGAAGTGAATGACGAAAAAGTTGATTTGGATCAGTTTAAAAAAACAAACTGGGAAGGAAAAGACATATTTCTTCAAGTAAAAACTGGATAGGTTATTTGGGAATGGATACGGGATAGCGGTTTTAAAAAGAGGATCTATACTGAATACCGGATACCCTGTACCCATTATCCAATTAGGCACACATTTCAAATAAAGCTGCCGCTCCCATCCCGCCGCCAATGCACATGGCTTCGATACCGTATTTTACGCCGCGTTCTTTCATATTTGCGAGAAGGGTAGCACACAATTTGGCCCCGGTGCATCCAAGGGGATGCCCCAGGGCGATAGCGCCGCCGTGAATGTTTATCTTATCCATTTCCTGATCAATGCCAAGTTCTTTCAGGCAATGCACGGCCTGGGAAGCAAAGGCTTCGTTGATTTCAAACAGATCGATAGCTTTAATATCCATCCCGGAAAGTTTTAAGAGTTTTGGAATCGCATATTTCGGTCCAACACCCATTTCATCCGGCCGGCAACCCACCGTCGTATAATATTTAAATTTCGCCACCGGTTTTAACCCCAGTGCTTTTACCTTTTCGTCACTCATGATAATTGTAGCCGCTGCACCATCGGTCATCTGGGAAGAATTTCCGGCTGTAACGGTTCCATCAGCTGCAAATACCGGGTTCAAACCGGTCAGCCTTTCCAGTGTCGTGGTGGGTCTGATCCCATCGTCATAATCGATCAGAAATGTCTCTTTTTTAAAAGTTCCCTTTTTCTGCTGAACAAATTTGGTTGCAGGCGTTGGAACGATCTCCGTGTACAGCTTGCTGTTCATGGCATTGGTCGCTTTCATCTGGGAGTTATAGGCAAATTCATCCTGTTCTTCCCTTGATATATGATACCGTTTCGCGACGTTCTCCGCCGTAATACCCATAGACGTGTAAAGGTCCGCGTGTTTTTTTGCATGTTCCGGATGGGGTCTTGGAATGTTACCGCCCATGGGGACAAACGTCATCGATTCCACACCGCCGCCGATAACAATCTCTGACCATCCGGCCATAACCCGTAATGCGGCAAGGGCGATGGCTTCCAGACCGGAGGAACAAAATCGATTTACGGTGGCACCTGAAACCTCAACGGGAAAACCGGCAATCTGCGAAGCAATTCTACCGATGTTAAATCCCTGCTCACCTTCAGGGAATGAGCAACCGATCATGATGTCATCAACATCCTTCTTTTCAAGATGAGGGGTTTTTTCTATTGCTGCGTTCAAGATAAAAGACAAAAGGTCCTCCGGCCTTGTATCCTTAAAAGCCCCCCTGCTTCTCTTACAACCCGGAGTTCTGACCGACGTGACGATATATGCTTCTCTCATGATTTATTCCTCCCTGGTTTCCATTCATAGTTCAGCCACTAAGGCACTAAGCACAAAGATAGCGGGTCCGAAGGGAGCCTTATTAGTTTCGCAAAGGCTTTCCCGTCTTCAACATATGCTCCACTCTGGCATGGGTCTTTGCTTCCTTCCAGAAATCAACAAATGCTTCTCTTTCAAGCTTCAGGATTACATCCTCTTCAATTTCGCTGTTGTCCCTTACCTCCCCTCCGCTGATAACAAAGGCGATTCGCCTTGCCAGAAATGCATCGTATTCAGTGATAAATTTTCCCTGTAACATGTTGAAAATTTCAGCTTCTATCATACCCTGAGCAGCCTGCCCCAAAACCTTAATTTTTCGTTTTAGAGGTGGTGCATACCCTTCATCAACCATCTTTAAAACATCTTTCTTGGCTTCACCGATCAGATAGTCCCGGTTAAAAACAATTCTGTCCTTTGGTCCTAAAAACCCACTGGTTCTTGCCTCCGCGGCCGATGTTGAGAACTTGGCCATTGCGATGGACATGAAAACAGGTATAAAAAATTTTGCCAGATCGACATCGGTTACCGCTTCCGGAATGGCGCCGATGAACTTTTTCCACAGGTTCAGGCACCCACCGCCGGCCGGAAGGAGCCCGACTCCAATTTCAACAAGTCCCATGAAAAGATCGCTATGGGCGACAATCTTATCGGCTGCCAGGCATATCTCACAACCGCCGCCCAGGGTCATGCCGTAGGGCGCCGCTACAACAGGAAAGGCCGCGTATCTTGCGTCCTGGAGCCCATCCTGCCCGAGTTTCAGAAAACTATCGATTTCCGAAAACTTACCGTCTTTTGCAAGGGTACCCATATACAAAAGGTCACCGCCTGCAGAAAACGCACCGGGCATGCCACCTCCCTGGTTGCCGATTACAAGTCCGACACCGTTGGCTTTCACATATTCAAAACCGGATTGCATAAACTCAACGATTTCTTTGTTCACCGCATTCATCTTGGTGTGAAACTCACAACAAAATACATCATCACCCAGATCGATAAGTGACGCGGAATCACAGGTTTTGATGACTTTATCCGCCCCCTTCAATAGATTAAGGGAAATGATGTTTTTGTTTACCGCAAGGGCCTTATAGCCCTCGGATGCAAAATCGTAGAAAAACACGTTTCCATTTTCGGTTTTATAAAAAGATGTATGGCCGGCCTCAAGCATGTGCTTTACATTTCCAGGGACCTTGAATCCTTCCTTTTCCATCTTTTCAACCGAGTCTTTGAGGCCAATGGCATCCCATTGTTCAAACGGTCCCATTTCAAAATTGAATCCCCACTTCATTGCATTGTCGATTTCAACGATCGTGTCCGAAATCTCCGGAATCCGGGTGGCCGCATAGATGAGTCCGTTTGCCATAACTTTCCACGCAAACTCAGCTCCTTTGTCCTTGCCGTATACAACAGCCTTCATTTTTTCCGTCAGGGTTTTGGCCTTGGTTGCTTCCATCAGGCACGGGAAGCCGGGCGCATCATAGGTTTCATATTCAAGCGTTTGTGGGTTTATCACTTTACGGATTTTCTTCATCTCAGGCGTCATATCTGTTTTGTAAAAACCGGATTTGGTTTTATGACCCCACAATTTATTCGCGATCATTTTTTCGACAAAATCCGGTAAAATAAAACTCTCTCTTTCTTCGTCATTGACAACCAGTTCATAGGTATTTTTGGCAATGTGCCCCAGGGTATCGAGACCGACAATGTCAGAAAGCTTGAACATGGCGGTTTTTGGCCTTCCCATGACCGGGCCGAAAAGTCCATCGACTTCAGGAATTGAAAGACCCTCTTCCATCATCAGATGCATCACTTTCATCATCCCCTGAACCCCAATCCGGTTCCCCACAAAATTAGGGGTGTCCTTGGCCCATACAATCCCCTTTCCCAGGGTCTTTTCACCGAATTCTGACATAAACCCAAGAACTTCAGGCAGGGTTTCCCCACCGGGAATCAGCTCAAGAAGCTTCATATACCTTACCGGGTTAAAAAAGTGGGTGCCCATAAAATGCTGTTGGAATTCCATGCCCAGGCCTTCTGACATGGCTTTTAAAGGTATACCGGAAGTATTTGAGGAAACGATCGCCCCTTTTTTTCTGACTTTCTCAATTCGCTTGAATAGGTCATTCTTTATTTTCAGGTTTTCCACAACGACTTCAACAATCCAGTCACAATCTGAAAGCCTGTCAAAATCATCTTCTAAATTGCCGATGGTGATGCGGTCAACATCTTTAAACTCCATGAAAAGAGGGGGTTTTGACATGATTGCGGCGTCCAGACCGGCTTTTACAATTCTGTTTCTAGCCGCAGGGTCATTTTTCTCATCATCTTTTAAATCAAATGGTACGATGTCCAAAAGGAACGTCTTTATACCGACACCGGCGAGCAAAGCCGCAATTCCTCCGCCCATTATACCAGCGCCGATTACCGCTGCCGTATTGATTCTTTTTGTCATGATTACCTCCTGAATTATTTGAACCTGTTAAATGAATGAACATTCATTCATTTAACAGGGCCGCTGTGCATTTGTCAAGAAAAAAACTCAATTGGAAATATTGTAACTTCTCAATATGTTTAGGTAGGCCCGCTACGCCATCCGCTAATTTTTTTCAATACGGCCAAAACTTGCTGTTAAGGACGCCTAACAGGGCCCCGGGCACGGAATCTAAAATGAGTGTGTCGCTTAGTACAAACAGATATAAGAATTTAAATCAAAAATGTTTGGGTCTTATTAATCCGCTGATATAAAATGAATAAAGATTCATAATAAAAATTTTACCGGTCATGAATTGGAAAACCGGATGTAATATAAAAAAAGCAATAATTGTGATGAATTCATAGAAAGTCGAATTCATCAGGTTATTGGTGTTTCCCGATAAGATCCCTTTTTAGCCTATTTACAAGACCATCAATATTGTATGTAGCCATAAATTCTGTTATAATTAACAAATTTAAAAATATTAGGGAGTAAAGTGAATGCGAATTGTTACCCGGCCCGACTTTGATGGCATCGTCTGCGCGGTTTTACTATATGAAGCGCAAAACATAACAAAACCCGTAAAATGGGTGAATGCAAATGAAATGCAAAAAGGCCTAATAGATATTCAGAAAGGTGACATAATTGCCAACTTACCCTATAATGACAATTGTTCCTTATGGTTCGATCATCATTATACCAACCAGATCGACAGACCGTTTAAGGGTGCTTTTGAGATTGCACCATCAGCGGCAGGTATTGTTTTTAAGTATTATAAAAATAAATTTCAAGGGGATTACAGCGAATTAATTAGAGAAACCGACAAAATCGATTCGGCCGACCTGTCTTTGGACGAGGTTCTTCATCCTGAAAAATATTTGTATGTGTTACTCTCCATGACGATTTTAAGCCACGTTAGAGCGGATGAACCGTATTGGAACAAACTCGTTTATCTGCTTCAAAAATGTAAAATTAAAGAGGTATGTGAAGATCCTGAAGTAAAAGAGCGCTGCCAGGCAACCGTTAAACAAAATGAAAAATATGCAAGGCTTTTAACAAAACATACGGTAATGAAAGAACATGTTGCGGTCACCGATTTTCGCTCTTTTGATCAACCACCGACCGGAAACCGTTTCTTGGTTTACTCTCTATTTCCCGAGTCGAGCGTGAATCTAAAAATTGACTATGATAATAAAAACAAAGAAAACGTTGCCGTTCATGTGGGCCACAGTATTTTTAATCAAAATTGCAATGTAAACATTGGCCGGATGCTATCAACATTTGATGGAGGTGGACACCATGGAGCGGGTGGCACCCTGCTTCATATTAAAAAAGCCGATCGGTCCATTGCAATGATTCTTGATATTTTACTAAAAAATGAAGGCTGATCCTTCCAAAGTCACAACCAAAATTCAGGTTTGACGTAGCAACGGTTGAGATTTACATTGAACTTCGAACCTCTGAACCCTGAACCTTTGAACCCGTGAACGGTTACAAAGATACAAAGGCAGCGCATAAAAGGAACTTAAAAAATGGCAAAGGAAAATGACCTCGTATTGATATATTTCGAAGATCAACCCCTTACGTTCGCCAGAATAGAAGCTATTTCTCCTGATATTAAAAAAGACTGGTATCATATAAAACTGCTCATTCTCCAGGTACCCCTTCAAACCGTCACCTGGATTTTAAAAGATGCCTATATAAACGGAGCACCTTTTACGATGGAAGGGAAAAAGATGCGATTGGAACAGGTTGTTTGCCCGGAAGACCAGCAAGATATCGATATTTATGAAGAACCTGAAGAAAAGCTAAAAAAGGCATCCAATGCAAAAGTAATATCCCTGGCCGATCTGAAAAAAAAATAGGACAATAATATCGACCCGGTTAGTCCCTTATTTGTAAATTTTTGTGTATTTTATGGCAAAACTTTTTTTCTTCTCGCCACAAAGGCTCCAAGACACTAAGAAAAATTAACAAAATAAAATCCTTCGTGTCTTTGTGACTTGGTGGCAAATATTTTTGGCTCCGGCTTGTCCGGGTAAGAAATGAATACATTAGATAATGGAACCTTCAGCCAAAATTGTTATTTCAGCCTCAAGAAGAACCGATATTCCTGCTTTTTACATGCAGTGGATGATGGAACAGATTGAAAAAGGAGTTTTTGAGGTCGTCAACCCATACAACCGCCGGGTAACCCTTGTACCGGCGACACCGGACAAGGTGCACACCATTGTGTTCTGGTCTAAGAACTTTGGCCCGTTTATTAAAGGAGGATTTGGAAAATTATTACAAAAAGAAGGCTATCATCTGTTTTTCAACTTTACGATTAATTCAAATTCCCCTTTTCTTGAACCCAACGTTCCGCCTTTGGAAGAACGCCTGGAGCAACTTGACTACCTTTGCAGCCGGTTTGATTCAACAACTGTGAACTGGAGATTTGACCCCTTATGTTTTTACACAATAAATAATGGACGGATATATGATAATCTGGATGATTTCCCATACATTGCAAAAAGGGCGGCCCAGTCCGGTATCCAAAGGTGCATTACCAGTTTCATGGATCATTATCCGAAAATTCAAAAAAGGACCGCATCGATTAATGGCCTTTCTTTTTTTGATCCGCCTGATGAAAAGAAAAAAGAAATTCTTTTAAATATGGAAAAAGCGCTTCGCGCAAAAAAGATCCGTCTGCAAACTTGCTGTGAAAAAAAACTGATAGAAGCCCTCCCGGAATATTCTACTATCACGAAAAGTGCTTGCATACCGAATGATTTCCTCGAAAAATTATTTGGCGGCAACCTTTCCTTGAAATGTGACAAGGGTCAAAGAATAAAAGACGGGTGTGGATGCATGGTTTCCGTTGATATCGGATCATATCATCTTCATCCATGTTGGCATAACTGCCTTTTTTGTTATGCCAACCCTTGCAGCCGCACGCTGAAGTATCCTGCACAGGTTGGAACCCAGGCCCTAAAACCTGAAGCCCGAACCCTGATCCCCATAGTCAATTCCACGAATTTAAGCAAATGAGAATTGGATCTCTTATCCTTGAAAATGAAACCATCATGGCACCCCTTGCAGGTATTACCCACCTGCCCTTCCGAATTCTTGCAAAAGAAGCAGGATGCGCATTGGTTTGCTCGGAAATGATCAGCGCCAACGGACTTGTCCACAAATCTAAAAAAACAGAAGCGCTGTTAGACAGTCATCCGAATGAAAAGCCGCTTTCCGTTCAGATCTTTGGTACGGATTCCTCGATAATGTCAGAAGCCGCAAACATCGTTGAATCTTCAGGGGCCAGTGTCCTCGACCTCAACTTCGGCTGTGCAGTAAAAAAGGTGATTAAAACCGGTGCGGGAGCCGCCCTCATGAAAACACCGGACAAGGTCGAGGCACTTCTTAGCGTTGTCCGACAATCG
Source organism: Deltaproteobacteria bacterium (assembly GCA_019309945.1). Taxonomy (GTDB): domain Bacteria; phylum Desulfobacterota; class Desulfobacteria; order Desulfobacterales; family JAFDFH01; genus JAFDFH01. Next base: position 3,826 of record JAFDFH010000026.1, on the reverse strand, counting down.
GTAAGTATTCCATTGACCATAAAAATCAGGTCAGGATGGGACAAATCCGGCCAAGAGGCTATTAAAATTGCCCAAATTGCGGAAACATGCGGTGTGGATGCAATCGCCGTCCACCCGCGGACCGCGACCCAGGGGTTCGAGGGCAAAGCGGATTGGTCCATTATTGCCAAAGTAAAAAATTGCGTTTCTATACCCGTAATCGGAAACGGGGATATCCTGACCCCTGAAGATGCCCTAAAAATGCAAAAAGATACTGATTGTGATGCCGTTATGATCGGAAGAGCTGCCATTGGATCACCATGGATTTTCTCCCAGGTGCTGGCGCTCAATAGAGGCAAGGAGGTATCACCTGTAAGTCTGGAGCATCGTTTCAACGTCATGAAACGATATGTGGCGACATCCGTTAAACACTTCGGAGAAAAACGCGCGTGTAATATGATGCGTAGCCGTCTGGGCTGGTTTGTGAAAAGCCTCCCGCACTGCAATAAATTTCGTGAAGCCCTAAAGTGGATTTCGTCTGAGGATGACGCAATAACGCTTATGGATTCCTATATGAACACGATCCTTCCTCCCAGGCTACGCGCATAAGAAGTGCCGCCTTCAGGTCGGATCATTCAACGTTCGAATCCAATTGGTCAAAATATTCACCTTCCTTAACCTTGAACAAACTGAAACGTTTTAAAACGGGCTCCATCATAATGCACAAAAAATTGTGCACAACTGTACCGTTTTCTGTGCATTTTCCCTTCCGTTGCGACCGCTTCTTTGAAGTTCCCTACCAAACGACCATTACCGTATAAAATAATGACAATCTACATCGTTCTTAAACTCACGGCTTGTGCACATCCTTAAATGATATTGCTTATTTTAAGGCGAATCATTTTCAATAGACCGGTTTTTGGCATGAAGCTTGATAGGTTATCAGCTAAACGTTTCTTTTGGCCTATTAAAGAGGAGAACAACATGTATGGATTACTTTTTATTGATGATGAAGAGGGGGTCCGCCGATCAATTGTTCGTGCCCTTCGGAAGGAACCCTATCAAACACATACCGCTAAAAACGGTGAGGAGGGTATCGCGTTTGTTACCAAAAACGTTTCCAAAACTGCCACCGTGATTTCTGATTACAAAATGCCTGGGCTGGACGGTCTTGAAACCCTTTCAGTTATCGGTTCAATTAATCCTGAAATTACCCGTATCATCCTGACCGGTTATGCAACCATGGAAGCAGCGATCATGGCCACAAATCAAGGAATTGATGGGTTTTTAACAAAACCCTTCGATAATGTTGAACTCAGGGCCAAAATTCGTGAAATATCGGTTAGAAAGCACCTGAAACAATTCATACCTGAACAGGTTTACGAAGAAATAAAAAATTCACCCGGTGTTCTGGAGCCAACCTTCCATGAAGTTACGATTCTTTTTTCAGATATTCGGGGTTTCACTCGAATGTCCCAGGAGCTTTCTCCGGAAACCCTGGCAAATTTTTTGAATGACCACTATTTTGGCCCTATGGGAGAAATCGCTTATACATTCAACGGAACCGTGGACAAGCATATCGGCGACAGCATCATGGTGGTCTTTGGTGCTCCGGTCGTACACGAGGATGATACCATCCGGGCGGTAAAATCAGCCAAGGCAATGCAGAAAAAAGCCATTGAAATCAACCGTGAACTCATTAGCAAAAATGGGTTGAGATTAAAAATCGGAATGGGAATAGCAACAGGAAACGTTTTTTCCGGTATTTTAGGTTCTTTGCGAAAAAAGGAGTTTACATCCATCGGAATGCCTGTAAATATTGCAGCACGGCTGCAGAGTATGGCAACGGAAGGGGAGATCCTTATCTGTGAAAGAACTTTTCAGAAACTTGCAGGAGCGATTGATACCGAGGTACTTCCCCCTGTTAACGTCAAAGGGATTGACGGCACCATTACCATATACAGGGTCAACAGATAACCCCTATTTGTCCAAACCACTATCTTTCCCTCCATGGCATTGGCAATGTGAGACCTTTGCAAAAGCTTAAGACATCATTTTTCAGTTATAAATGACAGGAGACCGAATAAACTTGAAAATCATCTTGACCAATGATGACGGGATTCAGGCTCCCGGGCTTCACAACTTGTTCCTGGGCCTTCAGGATATTGGAAGAATTATAGTTGTTGCACCGGAAGGCGCGCAGTCCGGAGTCGGGCACAGGGTAACAACCCATTCGCCGATACGGGTTAATGAGATAGCGAGGGATCGATTCAGCGTTGCAGGAACACCGGCGGATTGTATCCGTATTGCCCTGAAAGAAATCTGTCCGGATGCGGATTGGGTGATTTCCGGCATTAACTCGGGAGCGAATCTTGGATCAGACGTTTATCAGTCAGGAACCGTGGCAGCGGCCAGAGAAGCAGCCATTTTAGGTCGACGGGCAATAGCCATTTCGCAGTATATCGGCAAAGACCATCAGATTGATTGGGAAATCACGAAGTATCATGCAGGTTCTGTTTTAAAAATGCTTATTGCTAAAAATATAGCACGCGGATTTTTCTGGAACGTCAATTTGCCGTATCCCCTCAGAAAGGATTCAGATTTGGAATATGGATTTTGTGATCTTGATACAAATCCCCATAAGTATGAATACCAAAAGGAAGGAAATAACTATATCTATAAAGGTACGATTCACGAACGCCCGCGCGATCCGGGCAAGGATGTTGATGTGTGTTTCGGTGGCAAAGTCGCTGTCACCTGCATTCCCATTGGTCTTATCTATTCACAATAGGCACTGATCAGCTGCGGCAAAGGCGTTAGAATATAATGGTTTCTATACGCGTTAAGCTTCCAGGAGCAATCCTTCCAGGCATCTGCCAAGAAAAATTACGTGGGGTTTGAGAATCATTATTGTAAAGGTTTTATTTCGGCCGTACCGAATTGCCTTCTTTGATTCCTTGGTTTGATACGGCCACAGCTTCCGACCTGTCAGGATAAACAGAAATTATTTTTATCTTTCCCGTTTTATTTCCTGGAATAAAAAATCGATGGCCCCCTGTCCCTTCGATAATATTACCGCTGTCATACACCTCAAATTGCTTACCTGGCAATAGCCCCACTTTTTCTCCCGAAGATATGATGATTTTATCTCCTGTGACGGAAATAACATACCCTTGCCAGGCTTGGTCGCTGACGACATCACAGGTTTTTTCACCCATGTCCCTGGTTATTTTCATGAGTGCATCGGTTACTGCGGGTAAATTGATCTTATTTTTCGCCTTAATCAATTCAAGGTCTGCTTCTTCCACTTCGATCTCCCGAATAAAGCTCTCATCCATAACTTTTGCACCCGTCTCGGTATCATAAATCTCAACAGATATGCCGATCTGAACAAAAAATCGGAAATCTTTAAACCACAGCATACCCCGTTCCTCTTTTTTTTCAGTTAAATTGATTAGACTGCTAATTACAATCGCATTCAAACCAAGCTGTCGGCCGGTAGTCACCATGGCAACGTTGTCAACCCCGCCAGATGCCAACGTCGGCAGATTCACCAGAATATCCGGATATTGTTCATCTCCCGGTTTTAGAAAAAAGATATCACGGCATTCCGTCCTTATCGTTTCGGCAAAAGTTTGATTCAGGGTTTCTTCCAATTCAGGATTCACAAAAAAAGTTGCGTTTTTAAAGGGTGTAATGCCAATTTTCAGTTTCAAGCCTCCACCCGAACCTTTAAAGCTCCGCGATATCTTTTTGGTTGTTTTTTTTAGGCTGGAAAAAGGGGAACAGCTTGTAAACAGCGGAACATAAACAAGTAAGAAGAAAATAACCCAAATGAGATGAAACC
>JAFDFH010000221.1 GCA_019309945.1 Deltaproteobacteria bacterium | reverse complement strand
TTGTGGCGTCACAGCGACGACCACGTGGAGACCATTATAGTCTCCGAGCATCTGGCTTTCATAGTTTCTTTAATTCACCCATAACTTTAGTTTTTAGCATCACTTATAAGGGACAGGCGAGGACATGTTAGGACATATGTTGCCTACAGAGGACAAAAAAAATGTAAAAAAATTGCATATTTCCAGCCCCAACACCAGGGGTGTTGGCTTCAAAAAGGTTGTTTCAGGAAATCCTTGAACGTATCCATCGATTGAAGCCGGCGGGCATTGGGTATGGTTAATGCCAAGTATTGCTGGAAACCTTGAATTGTCGAGAGCAATGTGATATTCTATCAGAAAAGAGGCTCAGCGGCGCAAGCGAGCTAAGATATATAATGGTATATGGGAAATCCCAGTGAATATAAAGGCCAGAAATAAACTGATAACTCAAACTGACCGATTTGGCAGTTTGAGTTGGTGAAAAACATTGTTATATAGGAAATATCAGCTTTTATTGGAACCGAAAGGATCGAATTATGTTTTCCATCCGTATAAATGGGAAATGTCAGGTTAAGACACTCACTATTATTGTGCTGTTAATGGCAGGGGCCAATTCCTTTGCCGGTGAAGTTCTTTGTAACGGTATCCAACTGCCTGATGTATGGCCGCCGAATCAGCAGACCATCGTTTTTAATCTCCACCCCGGCCTGATAAACAAGTCCGCATTTGAGCACATGCAGCAACTGAAAAAAAGCAGCACTTCCGAGCGTTATGACATCGGCCTGGCTGCGATCTTTTCGTATCTGAATATGTCCAGAGAGCAATGCAAGGCGAAGATTGAAACCTTTCTTTCCCTGTCAGAGCAATATGACATTCCGATAGTGGTCCAGCTTGACGGCGAACAATGGTGGCAAGGGCGTCCTGACCTTTGGAACTGGTGGAACCCAGCTGGGGCGGGCTATAACCCTGAAAATCGCAAAAACGTCGAATGGACCGGCTGGGGTCCGGAGCACGCAATAAAAATAGCCTGGCGAAACTGGGGAAGGCAGATACGTGTATTGCCACCTCCTAACTTCATGAGCCCTGACTACCGAAAAGCCTGCCATGATGAAATGCGAATAATGGTTCCGCTGGTCATGGACTGGTACAAAAAACTGCCGCCCGAGAAGAAACATCTGTTCATTGGAATCAAGCTCGGTTGGGAAAGCGCGATCGGAACAAACTCATTCTACTATCCAAATGGCAATGATCTGAAAGGCAAGCCGGCAAGCAACGATCCCAAGACCGGCCTGAAAGCAAACGAAGTTCCCGGTAGAGGCGTTAAAGCGATAGGTTACGCATCTGTCAAAACTGCCGACATTGCCCACAGCGGCGAACTACTGGAGTCTGACCTTGCTGAGGTCGTCGCCAGGCATCTGAACGACCTTTGTTATCTGGCATCCAGGATGAAGGTCCCGCGTGACAAACTGTTTACACATGTAGCAGGCTGGAAAAAGGAAGAACTTCTTTACGATGCTGCACTGAATAAATACTCCTGTCCCGGCTTTAGCTTCTACTCATACGCAAAGGACCCGGCAGATGACAAAGGCGCAGGACGAGTCATCAAAAAAAGCGATGCCCCTCACTGGGCAGCTGTCGAATGGTTGTCCGGCGGCGATAAGCAGGCCTGGAAAAACGCCATTGACCGCACCCTCGCCGATCCGAAGTGCAGATACATGTGCATCTTTAACTACAGGCCCGTAAAAGATAACAAAGCCGCAATGGAAGCGATCCAAGAAAAAATTGGCGTCAAAAAGCGGTAACCAGAAATTATTAGCACCGAAAGGATTGAATTATGTTTTCCATCCGTGTAAAATGGTAACTGTTTGTTGACAAGCAATTGTTGAGGATTTGGGAGTTTGTAAATTGGGTGGCAAAGCATACTGAATACGCTGCCGGAAATGCCAGTTGGAACCAGCGAAAAATTCGGCGGCAGATATTTAAAGCCAGCTGAAAATCACAACCATAGCAGCTGGCACTGCCCAGAGATGTTCCCGCTCTTTCCCTACGAACTTCACGGAATCGGCCAGGGCGACCTGGGTCTTATGAAACGAACATCGCTTTCAACCGGAAAGGACCGGTATAAGACTATCGCATGGCAGCAGGCAAATATCCATGCAGCGAAGCTTGGCGAAACATCGCTGGCCCAGAGGCTCAACTCCAAAAAGATGGACAATGGCCCGTACCGTTTCCCGGCTTTCTGGCCTCATAACATCGACTGGGCGCCTGACCACAACTGGGGCGGGTCCGGTATGATCGGCATGCAGGAGATGGTGATGCAGACGCACGCACTTGCCGGCCAGCGGGGCAAAATTCGCTTGCTACCGTCATGGCCCAAAGAGTGGGATGTAGATTTTAAATTGCACGCGCCATACAAGACTACCGTTGAATGTAAAACCAAATCTGGTAAGATAAAGTTTCTGGAAGTAACCCCGCAAAAGCGGCAAAAAGATATTCTAATTATGAATGAAAGGTGATTGGCGGATGAAGCTTCAAGTCAGAAGGCAGAAAGTGATTTAATGCGGGCTGGTCCGGCTACTAAGTTGGGCCGGCCCGTATGTATATGTGGATTAAACTCATTTGTACTTAGAATGTGAATCCGCCTTGATTCACTCAGTTGTGTTTGATGATTAAGGATAAATGAGTTTGTTGACGATGAAATGAATAATGTATTTGCTTTTGAAGGAAAGGAATTGTAGCAATGAAGTCTATTATTACTGGAAAATGGCGGTTATTGTGTGCTCTGTTAGGTTTGCTGGTTGGTAGTTTCGCATATGGCGATACGGCCGGAAGTTCGCTAAAGGCAATCCCGCTTGACAAGGTGAAACTGGAAGATGGGTACTGGCAGTCACGGCTGGAGACGCATGCGGCTACGATCCAGTCTAATATAGAGCATACGGCTGGAGTAGTGGAAAGCTTGAGGATAGCTGGCCGCTATCTCAAAGGCCTCGATAATAAGTTGACAAGTTATGATTTTTGGGGAATCTCTGATTTGTCTAAGGTGATGGAGGGAGCGGCCTACCATCTCGCCGTCCATAAGGATCCCGATTTGGAAAAACAAATGGACGACCTGATCGACATCATTGCCGATGCGCAGCGGGAAGATGGTTACATACATATCATGTTTCTTCCCGATCGGAAGGCTCAAGGCTGCTATTTGGTTGCCAACGAGCGGACTGGCATGACGCCTTATTCAAAAATTGGTGAAACTAACGAGACGTACAACCTTGGGCATATGTATGAGGGAGCATCAGCTTATTATCTGGCGACAGGGAAGGACAAATGGCTGAAAGTCGCTGAGAAAAATGCCCGGCACGTCAACCGTGTTTTTTTTGAGGGGGATTCGAATTACAATGGTGGTAAGCCTGTAATGCAGGCGTCGCAACACGAGGAGATTGAAATGGGGTTGTGCAAGCTGTATCTGGCCACCGGCAATAAACTGTATCTGCAAATGGCACAGAAGTTTATTGATATTCGTGGTGTAACCGAGATTCCGCCCCAATGGGGCAATATGGGTCCGGAATACGCTCAGCAGCACAAGCCTGTTCGTGATCAAAGAAAAGCGGTAGGGCATGCGGTCCGTTTCGGGTATTTGTTTTCCGGTGTTGCCGATGTTGCGGGCTTAACCGGCGATGCTTCGTATATGCCGGCATTGGATGGTGTTTGGAGCGATGTTGTTAATACCCAAATATATATCACCGGGGCCGTTGGGTCTGGAGGAAGCAGTGAAGGCTATGGTGCCGAGTATTATTTGCCGAATAGAAGGGCTTATAACGAGACATGTGCAGCAATTGCGAATGTATTTTTCAACTTCAGGATGTATTTACTAACCGGAGATGCCGTATACTTTGATGTTGCTGAAATCTCTTTGCTGAACACATCTTTGGCGGGCGTTAATATTGCCGGAAACAAATTTTTCTATTGTAATCCACTTGAATTCGATGGAAAAGCAAATCCAAAAGGACGAGGCGGCCGTTCTGCATGGTTTGGTTGTGCGTGCTGTCCAACCAACATTGCCCGCTTAATCCCGCAGATTCCAGAATATATGTATGCTTACACAGAGGACGAAATAAATATTACTTTGTATGCAAGCAGTGAAGTGATGATTCCACTGAAGTCAGGTAAAGTCGGCATAACTCAAAAGTCGGACTATCCGTTTGATGGAAAGGTTGAGTTTGAAGTTCATCCCGAAAAAGATCAGAAATTTGCCCTGAAATTACGCATTCCAACGTGGGCAAGAACAAAACAGTTTATGCCAGGCGATCTTTATTATTATACAGACAACATTAAGCCAAAATGGACATTGTCAGTTAATAGTAAAAGCATTTCGCCGAAGGTAAAAAAAGGATTTGCTTCCGTCAAAAGGAACTGGAAAGCCGGAGATAAAATAGTTCTTAATCTTCCGATGCCGGTCCGATTTAATGGCTGTATTGATAAGGTTAAGTTTAATAAGAACCGCACAGCGGTTACCAGAGGTCCGTTGGTTTATGCGGCTGAGCAGATTGATAACGATGGGCCGGTTCAGAGATTTTTCATATCAAATAACGATCAAAAAACGCAAATCAAAACGATCGAATCAGGCATTCTAAAGGGCGTGACTACGGTCTCTCTTAAAGCCAAAGATGTTGAAAAGGACAATGCCAATACTCCAATAAACATGATACCTTATTACGCGTGGAGTAATCGTGGGGATAACCAGACTATGATCCTATGGATACCTGATAATGCCAAACTGGCTGAGCAAAATATGAACCATATTAAAAGGGGGAGCAACTAGATAACATGTAGGTCATCAGGATTTTCGGTTATACTACCGCAAAAACGAAAGGGATGGCCATGCAAAAGAGACTAACAAAGAAGGATTACTTTTTCAACAACATTAATCTCA
>JAFDFH010000220.1 GCA_019309945.1 Deltaproteobacteria bacterium | reverse complement strand
CAACCTGCTGGCTGAAGCCCGCTTCAACATCTTATTTTTAATCGAAAATTAAACCACGAAGGTATGTGTATCATGAAGATACTGACTTTTCGTGGTTTTTTTTGTGCAAACGGAGGTGCTCATGAAAAAGTGTGTGGTGTTTATCTTATGGTTTCTTTGGGTTTTCATTGTATGGGCTTGCCCAGCTTGGGCCCATTATGGGATGGTGATTGCTTCCGACACCATGGTCATGCAGGAAGAAAACAGGGTGGTTGGTTTAAAACTTTCGTTTTCGCACCCCTTTGAAGGCCAGGGGATGGAACTGCTAAAACCAAAAGTGTTCGGGGTGGTGGCCAACGGAAAAAGACAAGATTTAACCAGCGCCTTAAAAAAGATTACAGTCATGGGCCACACGGCATGGGAAACCCATTACAAGATTAAAAGGCCGGGCGTGTATATGTTTTATATGGAGCCCGAGCCGTACTGGGAACCTGCTGAAGATAGTTTCATCATTCATTACACCAAGACGGTTGTCGCGGCCTTTGGTGATGATGAGAATTGGGATGCCGAAATCGGTCTGAAAACCGAAATCATACCTCTTGCAAAGCCTTTTGGCCTTTATGCCGGAAATGTTTTCCAGGGCATGGTCAGACTGGACGGCCAACCGGTGCCCTTCGCGGAAGTAGAAGTGGAATACTATAACAAGGACGGAAAATCACAAGCACCCACGGGCTATATGGTCACCCAGACCATTAAAGCGGATCAAAACGGCGTGTTTACCTATGCCGTGCCTAAGGCCGGATGGTGGGGATTTGCGGCATTGAATGGGGCCGACTTTAAACTGCAACACGCCGGTGAAGACAAGGATGTCGAACTGGGGGCGGTGATCTGGGTGAAGTTCCATGACTGGAAATAGATGCCGGCAACGGGCAACCCTTGGCTTGATGTTTTTTTGGATCTTCCTGTTTATTATGCCCTTTTCTGCCCAGGCACATAAAGCAATGCTTTTCGCGTGGGTGGAAGGAGATGTTGTTTATACCGAAAGCAAATTCAGCGGTGCCAAGAAGGTCAAGAACGGTATCGTCCGGGTTTATGATTTGAATGGGAACCTGTTGCTTGAAGGGAAAACGAATCATCGTGGTGAATTTTCATTCAAAGTACCGCAAAAATCAGGTCTGCAAATCGTGCTTCAAGCCGGTATGGGACATAAAGCGGTGTGGACGATACCGGTTGAAGAGATCGAGACGGTGGGATTACCAACAGGTGATACCGAAAAAACAATGCGATCGGAACCACTCAATATGAAAGATCTTCAAAAAGTGGTGGAAAAAGCCCTGGACCCAAAGTTGAAGCACATCCATAAAATGTTGGCAGAGATGCAGGGCCAAGGTGTTACGGTTAAAGATATTTTCGCCGGCATTGGATATATCTTTGGATGGGTAGGGATTGCCGCTTATTTCAAGAGGTAAAACAGAAGCGCCGTAACTTCTCAAAAACTTATGGTTAAACCTACCAGCGGAGTCATCCGGTAATTTTTTTTTAATACGGCCAACTGTTTGAAGCCGTTTAGGGCGGCTTACAGTGCCCCGAACAGCATAAATTTCTGATTGTAGCCTGTTTATGCTAAGCGACCACTCATTTTACATCCCGTGCGCGGGGCACTGTTAGGGGCCCTTAACGGCAAGTTTTGGCCGTATTAAAAAAAAATTACCGGATGGCGTAGCGGGCCTACCGGAACATATTGAGAAGTTACGAAGCGCCGGGTCGCAGGAAAATTAATTTGCTTGACATATCCACTTTCATCTTTTATGGAGGCTTTTATCGTTCAGGTGCTCGTATAGAGCTTAATAGGGAACCCCGTGAAATCGGGGAGGGGCCCGCCGCTGTAATCAGGGACGAATGCCGCAGATTACCACTGTCGGAGTTTGGTGAAATAGAAAATTAGAAAAATCGTTAACTCCTTGGAAGATTAGGCCCAATTTATTACCTGATTGACCAATTTAGTGTTTAACGAATCCACCAAAGACGGGAAGGTGCGGTTAGTAGGATGATCTGAAACTCAGAAGACCTGCCTGAATCGATGAGGCATACGACGTGGAATAGATATGCCCAAAGGTCTAGAGGATAAAAAAGGGATATCCCGGATCGATTTATTCGATTTGGGATTTTTTATTTTCCATCACCGGGATCACAATGGAAGCAGAGATTTAAGAATGCAAATATTTATCTGTTGGCTCGTAACCGTTTAAAGGAGGGAGAAGAAATGAAAAAAATTGTATTGGTTTTGGTGGGTCTTATGGTTTCCGTCATGTTCTGTGCGCCTGCGATCGCGCATTTCCAAATGGTTTACACCCCTGAAATCGCCCTGGCAAAAGGCGGGGAAATAGATCTGAAAATAGTTTTCAGCCATCCCTTTGAGGCCGGACACACCATGAATATGGGGACACCCGAACAGTTTTTTGTCGTTCACAAGGAGAAAAAGAAAGATCTTTTGAATACCTTAAAGCCCATCACCTGGACGAGTTTGACAAATAGCGGAAAGGCGTATGAGACGTCTTACAAACTCAGGGGTATGGGCGACTGGATCTTTTGCCTGACACCTGCACCCTATTGGGAAGAAGCCGATGGAATCTACATTCAGCAGATCACCAAAACAGTTGTAAACGTTGCCGGTCTTCCAACCGACTGGGAGGCGGAAGTCGGGCTTCCGGCTGAGATCGTTCCCCTTAATAAACCGTATAATATGCTGACTGGAAATGTCTTCCGGGGAATCATCAAAAGTAATGGCAAACCCGTGCCGTTCGCCGAAATAGAGGTGGAATACATAAATCATACCCCGCAAATGGATAAGAACGCCTTTGCCCCCAAGGAAAACGCACAGACGCCGCCAACCTTTGGATGGCCTACGACCATCTATGCCAATGCCCAGGGTGAATTTTCTTACGGCATTCCCAAAGCGGGTTTCTGGGGGTTTTGCGCGCTGGGTGTCGGTCCGGCCAAGGAATTCAAGGGTAAAGAACTGTCCCAGGACGCGGTGATATGGATACATGCGGTGGATATGAAATAGAATCTTAAATAGCGTTTGATGCTATTAAAATATTACAAAATACTACGCTTTGTCCGAGACTGTGCTTGGAAGAAGTGACCCCCTGGGGCAACAGTAACGGTAAAAACCCGAGCTACAAATGCCTAAAATGCACTAAAGTGCCTAAAATTAAGGATGTTAATCATTATATAAAAGGAAGCTAAAATTCCAATTTTGAGTTAGCGAGTATCCAGTATCGTGTATCGGGCGCAAGTGGAAAAAACGTAACTTCTCAAAAACTTATGGTTAAACATATCAGCGGAGTCATCCGGTATTTTTTTTCAAAGCGGGCAACTGTTTGAAGCCGTTTAGGGCGGCTTACAGTGATCCGAACAGCATAAATTGTTGATTGTAGCCTGTTTGTGCTAAGCAACACACTCATTTTAGATCACGTGCGCGGGTCACTGTTAGGCGCTCTTAACGGCAAGTTTTGGCCGTATTGAAAAAAATTACCGGATGACGCAGCGGGCCAACCGGAACATATTGAGAAGTTACGAAAAAACGTAGATTCCAAACATCGACAACAAATTGTCGATAGCGCACTGCTAAGCGCCTAACCACGTTAATATAAAACTTGACATCATCAAATCCCTTCCTATACATATAGGGGTATATGTATAGGAAGGGAAGCTAAAATGTCCTCATGTAGAAACGGGAATACCCGAAAAAAACACGTCAATCGACTCAACCGTATCAAAGGGCAGATTCAGGCCATAAACAAAATGATTGAGGAAGATCGTCCCTGTGAGGAAATCCTGAGACTGGTGGCTGCGGCTAAAGGTGCCATCGGTTCCTTTGGCCTTGCTATTCTGGAGGAACACATGCAGGGATGTGTTACGGAAGCGACTCAGGACCGGGAAAACCATCAAGACAAGATCCACGAGGCGATGGCGTTGTTCGCTAAGTTCAGTAACTAGTGCCCATCCAGAAACGTTCTTTTTGCCCGATCTCTGCGTTATGCTCAAAATTTTATCCTCGGAATATCAACTATATGCATGTGGTAAAATTTTTCGCAGGCCTTGATCTCGAACAAAAATCCTCGTTTCTGGACGGACACTAACTATGCACTATACCCTATAGGCTCGACGTATAACTGAAATTTCTTGAAATTTTACCACGGAAACACATGGATTTTCACTGATTTTTTAAAAACGTAGATTGGGAGATTTAGCATGCATATATCCGAAGGTGTTCTCTCTGCACCGGTTCTCTTGTCCGGGGCGGCGCTTACCGCCGCCGGTACGGCTATTGGCCTGAAAAATTTGGATTATGACCACATCGCCCAGGTCGGCATTTTGTCCGCTACCTTTTTTGTGGCTTCATTGATTCATGTTCCCATCGGTCCTTCAAGTGTTCATCTTTTGATTAACGGGATTGTCGGACTTTTGTTAGGATGGGCTGCATTCCCTGCGATTCTGGTGGGACTTGCCTTGCAGGCCATGTTTTTTCAGTTCGGTGGTATCACCGTGCTCGGGGTGAATACATTGAACGTAGCGGGTCCCGCTGTTGTATGTTATTACCTGTTCGGCCCCTGGGTTCGGAAAAAAACGGCTGTCGCGACGGTTGCAGCGTTTGCTTGCGGGGCATTATCGGTTTTCCTGACCGCTCTTATGGTGGCGGTTTCGCTGATGTTTACTGAAGAAAGCTTTTTTGAAATCGCCTCAATGGTGGTGGTTGCCCATGTTCCCGTAATGATTATTGAAGGAATTGTTACTGGTTTTTGTATCGCATTCTTAAAAAAAGTTCAGCCTGCTTCCCTTCCCGGATTCTCGAGCTGAGTTTGACCGAAAGAAGCACACACAATTTACTCTGGCGTTTAAAGATGATGAATTCGTAAAAAGT
>JAFDFH010000025.1 GCA_019309945.1 Deltaproteobacteria bacterium | reverse complement strand
GCTGTCTGGTGCTACGTATGCGTCGACCGGTCCGCCCACACGCAAGGATGTATGTCTGGACATTGATTCATCGAAAAGGACACGGGTGCCGAAAGTCCCTTGCAGCCATTTCTTTGAATCCAAATCAAGTGACATAAGCTTTCCGTTTATAACCCCGCACCTGTGAACGGTTACAGCAAGGTTAATCTTAAAGGCTTTCAGATTCCAGTGCGCTTATGATTGCTTCCCCGATTTTCCATACATCGCCTGCACCGAGGGTCAGTAGTATATCGCCTGCCTTTAATGTTTCTTTTAGATATAAAGAGGTTGACTTAAAGTCCTCCATATAAATAACTTCTTTGTGGCCATGGGCCCGAATGCCCTTGGAAAGTCTATCGCTGTCGATTCCTTCGATTCGTTTTTCGCCGGCTGGATAAATGGGCAGGACCACCAACGTATCTGATTGGTAGAAAGACCGGGTGAAATCATCATAAAGGGCTTGCGTTCGGGTATACCGGTGAGGTTGAAACACGACCACGATACGTTTATCCGGCCAGCTTCCCCGGATTGTATTCAAAGTAATTTTGATTTCCGTGGGGTGATGGCCATAGTCGTCTACAACCGTGATGCCTCTTGTCTCGCCTTTGATCTCCATTCTCCGCTGGACCCCTTCAAGGGTTTCCAGGGCATTTTGAATAACACCGAAGGGGATATTGAGTTCATGCCCGACGGCTATGCTGGCCATGGCATTAAGGACGTTATGAACACCGGGTAGGTTTAATGCGATTTCGCCAAGTTTGTCTCCAAAGTGATAGAGGCTGAATCGAGTTTTTTGCCCCTCAAACACCACGTCTCTTGCCTGAAAGTCGGCCTGAGTGCTCATGCCATAGGTGGTGAAGCGTTTTTTTATTTTCGGAAGGAGATCCTGTATCGACTCGTTGTCCAGACAGAGCACCGCCAGGCCGTAAAAGGGTATCCTGTCGATGAAACTTAAAAAGGCCTCTTTGATCGCCGTTAAATCCTGATAAAAATCAAGGTGTTCCCGGTCAATATTGGTTACCACCGCGATCGTCGGAGAAAATTTCAGAAAAGAGCCGTCGCTCTCGTCGGCTTCGGCCACGATAAAATCGCCCTGACCCAGCAACGCGTTGGTGTCTATACTTTTCAGTTTTCCCCCAATGACCACGGTCGGATCAAGCCCGCCTTTATCCAGAACCGAGGCGACAATTGACGTGGTTGATGTTTTGCCATGGGCGCCGGCAATGGCGACGCTGTACTTTAAACGCATGAGCTCGGCCAGCATTTCGGCTCTGGGAATCACGGGGATCGATGCCTGTTCGGCCGCAACAACTTCAGGGTTTTCAAGGCTGATTGCGGAGGAAGTTACTACGACGTCGGCACCGCAGATTTGCTTTCCCGAATGCCCCTCGAATATCGTGCCGCCAAGACGTTGCAGGCGGCGGGTAATGTCGGAGGGTGCGTTGTCAGACCCGGACACCTTATAGCCAAGGTTAATAAGGAGTTCGGCAATACCGCTCATTCCGATGCCCCCGATTCCGACAAAGTGTATGTGATACTTTTTGAGATACATGCGTCTAATTGGAAAAAACTATTTTTCCTGTTCAACCGTTCCTAATCAATTCATAACAGTCATCAACAATGGCTGTGGCTGCTTCCGGTAGGCCGAAATTCCTTGCCTTCGAAGCCATCAAGCCCAGCGCCTCAGCATTTGAGGCATAGAATTCAATTCGTTCAGCAAGGATTTTGCCGTTCAGATCCTTTTGTAGAATCATTTCGGCCCCTCCCGTATTAGCCAGTGCCTGGGCATTGAGGGTCTGGTGGTTGTCAGCCGCAAACGGATAAGGGATAAAAATAATCCCTTTGCCCATGACGGTGACTTCGGCCACCGTTGTGGCACCCGCCCGGCAAATAACGAGGTCGGCTTTCCGATACAGCGGTGCCATATCCACAAAAAATGATTTCACCGTGGCGGTAATGCCCTGGCGCGTGTAGGTTTTCCGGGCCTCCATTTCATCTTGGGGTCCCGTCTGATGAACGAATGCAAACGTTTCCTTTTTTTTTATATGATGGATGGCTTCCATAAGCGCTACGTTTATACTGTGAGCACCCTGGCTGCCGCCGATAACCAGGACCGTAAAAGCTTTGAGTTTCTCCGAATCGACCATATCCTTTTTATTTTGTTCACTTGCAGATCGATAAATTTCTTGGCGTATTGGATTTCCCGTGAGCCGGACCTTTTTTTGCATTGTCCCGGCAGGCCGCCGGATTGCTCCGATCTTTGTATTTTCAAACGAAATATAGATTCGGTCTGCCAAAGGGGCCAGCATGCGATTTGTAATTCCCGGCAGAATATTCTGCTCATGGAGAACGATTTTAATACCCATCAAGCATGCCGCCATGACCAGTGGTCCGGAAGTATAACTGCCGACGCCAACGGCCAGATGGGGTCTGAAGTTTTTTAGAATCCGAACGGATTCATAAACCCCCTTTGGAATTTTTATCAAAGCCTTGGTCTGGTTCCACAAACCGCGACCCTTGAGGGCCTCGGCCGAGATGCATTGATGTTGGAAACCCGTTTTTGCCAATACCGTTATTTCAAACGGCTTGCCCGTAATCACAAAAAGAACCTGGTTTTGCGTGTCCCTTGACATAAACTCCTGAGCAACGGCGATACCCGGGAAGAGATGGCCGCCTGTCCCGCCCCCTGCGATAACGATGCGCAGGGGGTGTTTAGGGTGATGACCCTTCATCTTGACTTTGCTGCTCCGATGTTCATCAGTATTCCTATGGATGCCATGTTAATCAAAAGCGATGTACCGCCGTAACTCAGAAATGGGAGGGTGAGCCCTTTGGTTGGTAACAGTCCAAGCGAAACTCCCATATTTACTAAAACTTGAAGACCTAGAGCGGTTGTCAGTCCCATGGCAACCAATGCGCCGAAAGGGTCCCGGGTGTTTCCGGAGATGCTGATGCCACGCCACAAAATTAGCACATAAAGCCCCAGGATAATCAAAACCCCCAAAAGTCCAAGCTCCTCGCCGATGACCGAGAAGATAAAATCCGTGTGGGGCTCAGGAAGATAAAACAATTTCTGATAACCTTTTCCGAGTCCCGTGCCCCACATTCCACCCGAACCAAATGCCATGAGGGAATGGATAATTTGGTAGCCTTCATCCTGGGGATACTGCCATGGATCCATAAAGGTCATGATACGTTTGATTCGATAGGCGGCATGGAACATAAAAAAGTAAACCAGTGGGAGTAAAAAAGCTAAAGAGGTCAACAGATGTAAAATGCGAACCCCGCCAACAAACATTATGATCCATGCAATGGCGACAAGGATAACAACCGAACCGAAATCAGGCTGAAGAAATATCAGTATCGTAAATACACCCAAAACGAGAACGTGAGGTAGGAAACCGATCGAAAAATCCCTGATGTTGCCCGCTTTAATTTTATTGCTCAGAGAGTAGGCGAGATAAATCAGCAACGCAAATCGGGCAACTTCCGAAGGCTGAAATGAAAAGCTTCCCCAATGAAGCCATCGCGTGGCCCCGCCGGCTGAAAAACCAAATCCGGAAACTTGAATGGAAATAAGAAAAATCAGTGCAAGAATAAGAAACGGATATGTCAAAGAACGAAAAAGCCGATAGGGGACATGTCTGCAAATGACAAGCACGACAATACCGATCAGGGAAAAAAAAGCCTGCTTTTTTAGAAAATAGTAATCGGTTCCAAATTTTTTCAGTGCCAGGGCGGAACTTGCGCTGTAAATCATTACAATCCCGATGCCGACCAGGAAAAGGACAGGGAACAGGAGTCTCACATCGTAATCCAGCGCCGATTTCCAGATCGCCCGCATGCCTTTGCTGTTATCTGTCATGGTCTTTGCACTTCAGTTTTTCAACCGCCTGGTAAAAGTTTTCACCCCGCTGTTTATAACTGCTGTACATGTCAAAGCTTGAACAGGCAGGCGACAGGAGCACAACATCGCCCGGTACGGCGGCCTGATAGGCCTGAAGAACCGCATCCTCCATGGTACTGGCAGCTGAGGTCGGAGTAATAGCGCCAAGGGCGGATTGAATGATATCCTTGGCTTCTCCTAAAACGATGAGCTTTTTTGTATGCCGGCTGATCCGATCCCTTAATTTTTGGAAACGGCCCCCTTTATCGCGTCCCCCCATAATCAAAATGATCGGGTTGGCAAAAGCTTCCAGAGCTCTTGTGACCGCATCGACGTTTGTCGCTTTCGAGTCATTGTAATACCGTGCCCCATTTATCGTAGCCACATATTCCAGACGATGGGCGAAACCATTAAAATGATTCAAAGCCGTTTGGACGCCTTCGAAAGTTCCTCCGCAAGCCAGGGCCGCCAGGCAGGCCGCCGAAGCGTTTTCCATGTTGTGCTTGCCCGAAATTTTAACGCTGGCAAGGTCCACGGCCTCCGGCGTTCGCAAGCTACCTGTCAGGTTCAAAACGATTTTTTGCGATGATAGGGTTGCCCCTTCTTCCTTATCCGAGTGGGCGTTGAAAAATAATTTTTTACTTGGAATTTTTTTACTCAATATACGTACCAGCCCATCAGCGCCATTTAAGACCGCTATATCACCTGTTTGCTGGTTCTCGAAAAGCCGCCCTTTGGCTTCGGCATAAGCGTTCAAATCGGCATAACGGTCCAGATGATCTTCGCTAATGTTTAACAAGACGCCCACTCTTGGCCTGAAGGTGTCGATGGTGTCGAGTTGGAAGCTGCTGATTTCAACCACAACAATATCTGCTTTTTCTTCTTGGTGGACATAGTTAATCAGCGGGTTGCCGATATTTCCACCAATAAAAACTTTAAATCCTGATTGCTCCAGCATCTCGCCCAGGAGCGCGGTTGTAGTGGTCTTGCCATTCGTGCCGGTTACGGCAACGATCGGTTCCAGTATGAACCTGGATGCAAGTTCAATTTCGCCCAGGACGGGAACCCCTTGCCCCTTCGCTTTTTTGATCGGCGGGATCAAGTGGGGAACACCCGGGCTCAGCACAATGAGATCTGCACTTTCAAATGTAGAAAGTTGATGTTGCCCCAATTCCGTCCGGATACCCAAATTACGAATCGAAGACAAATAGGAGGTCAATGCTTCCTCACTTGCTTGATCCGTGACAGTCACCATGGCTCCGCGATTTTTTAGAAAGCGTGCAACGGCAACGCCCGTAATCCCAAGGCCGACGACAAGAATATTTTTCCCGGCTAGTTCCACTTAGATCCTTAATTCTAATTTCCAGGCATTTAGGTTGAAGACGGAAGACTGAAGGTCAATTATTAATTGTCAGCCTTCCTTTACCTTCAGTCTAAACACCTATTTGGGTGTAATGGCGCATGATTTGTCTTAGTTGTCTTCATCTGAGTTTAAGTGTACTCATGGAAATCATCGCAAGTGCGATCGCGATGATCCAGAATCGCACAATCACTTTGGGTTCAGCCCATCCTTTTAATTCAAAATGATGGTGAAGGGGCGCCATTTTAAAAATTCTGCGGCCATTCGTCATCTTGAAGAAGCTGACCTGAAAAATAACAGACAGGGCTTCAACAACAAAAAGTCCGCCGACAAGGACCAGCAGGATTTCCTGCTTGGTGATAACAGCCACCGTACCGAGTGCGCTTCCCAGTGAAAGCGACCCGACATCGCCCATGAAAACTTGTGCAGGGTAAGTATTAAACCATAGAAACCCAAGGCCGGCACCGGCCATCGCGCCGCAGAAGACAGCGGTTTCTCCGCTGCCGGCAACGTATTTGATTTGCAGGTAATCGGCGATATTTACATGACCGCTAACATAGGAAAAGACCATATACGTAACCGCAGCGATAATGACCGGCCCGATCGCAAGCCCGTCCAAACCGTCGGTGAGATTGACGGCGTTTGATGTTCCCACAATGATCAGCGCAGCAAAAAGAATGTATCCCCAGCCCAGGTCCGGTGAAATATTTTTAAAAAAAGGTACTGTTACACGGGTGCTAAAGTCCGGAATCGCGTAAAGAAGTATTCCCGTCGTGATCGCCAGTACCGTTTGTAACAAGAACTTTTTACGAACACTTAATCCTTTGCTTTGTTTTTTAACCTGCATGAGGTAGTCATCGATGAAACCGATGCCCCCATATCCAACGGTTACCATGAGGATGATCCAGATGTAATAGTTGGTCAGGTTGCTCCACAGGAGGGTGGATAGGGCAATCGAGAAAAGGATCAGGGTCCCGCCCATCGTCGGTGTCCCTGCCTTTTTATAATGAGCCGCCGGGCCGTCTTCGCGGATATACTGTCCAACCTGCATGTCCTTAAGTTTCCGGATCGCCCAGGGCCCCAGCAAAAAACAGATCAAAAAGGCGGTGAGGCTGGCATAGATCGTACGAAAGGTAATATAACGGAATACATTAAAAGCTGATATTTCCGTGTGAAGTGGATATAGTAAATGGTAAAACATAATTTTTGGTGTGAATAGTTATGGGTTATTTGTTATGCTACTGATTGCCGCTTCTGGTAAACGACGAATCATTGGCCCAATCCAGAAGCCAATTTACAATTTTCTCCATGCCCATCCCGTGGGAACCTTTCACCAGAACCCAGTCATCGTGTTGGAGCCGTTTGGTCATGTCTTTGAAAATCTCTTCCATGGTTCCGGTAAAGATATCCCGGGGGGCCATATCTTCATCCCGCGCACTCTTCGCGACGGTAGCGGCATATTCGCCGGTAACGTAAAGTTTTGTGATACCGGAACGAGCAGCCGCGGAACCGAACTTTTGATGCATCGATTCGGCATGGTTGCCCAGTTCGAACATGTCACCGACAACCAGGATTCCCCGTTTATTACCCTTCATGGATTTCAGTGTCATCATCGCTGCTTCCATGGAAACCGGGTTGGCGTTATATGAATCGTCGATGATGTGCACACCTTTTTTTGTTTTTAGAACATTCATCCTCCCCCGAGCCGGTCTGAAATCTTCAAGGCCCGCCTTAATTTCCTGGGCGGATAATCCGAGCAGAGATCCGACGGCGGAAGCGGCCAGCGCATTTGAAACCATGAAGTCGCCGGGAATCTTAAGATCGACAGAAATGGTTGCGGATGGCAACCTCAAGGCAAAAGAGACGCCATCCCCTTTTTCCTGGATGGATATTGCACGGATCAGCGCATCTTCCGACAATCCAAAATAAAGCACATCTTTAGAGGTTTTTTCCCTGAGTTGAACCACACTCGGATCATCCGCATTTAAGACCGCTTTGCCGTTGGGCTTAATTTTTTTTAAAAGTTCTCCTTTTTCTTGCATGACCCCCTCTAAGGAACCTAACCCTTCGAGATGCGCCGGTCCAATGTTTGTGATAACACCAATATCGGGCTGACAAATTTCAGCGAGCCGTTTTATTTCCCCGGGTCCGTTCGTACCCAATTCCAGAACAGCCCATTGATGCTTTGGTTCGAGTTTGAAAAGGGTTAATGGAAGCCCGATTTCATTGTTGAAATTGCCAGGGGTCGACAAGGTTGTAAAGCGGCGTGAAACCACAGCCGCGGTCATATCCTTGGTGGTGGTTTTGCCGTTTGAACCGGTTATCGCGATCACTTGGATATTCGATCGCCGGCGGTGAAAAGCGGCCAGATCGCCAAGGGATTTTACCGTGTCATCAACGACCACACAAACCAGGCCCTGTTGCTTCCATTGGCCAATTGACTGACGGTCGGCCTTGTTCCTGTTGATCATGATACCGCTGATGCCGGATTTGACGACATCGCTGACAAAGCGGTGGCCGTCATGGGTATTACCGATGATTGCGATGAACAGGTCGTCCCCGGATATCTGTCGCGAATCGATCGAGACATCTGCAAAAGCATGCGTGACCGCCCCGCACAAGAGATCTCCGTTTGTCGCTTCAAGAATATCGGATGTCATCCATGGCTTTTTCATCTGCATGGTTTTAACTTTATTTGCTTTTTGCAAGGGCCCTTTTGGCCTCGACCCTGTCATCAAAGGGGACGGTTTTATTCCCGATGATTTGATACGTCTCATGGCCCTTACCGGCGATCAGGACCGTGTCGCCGGGTCGGGAGGCCGTAACCCCAAGAGCGATGGCCTTTTTTCGATCCGGTTCGAGAACATACCCCTTTTTTTTTAAACCGTTTGAAAGATCCGACGCCGCGTATTCAAAGGCGGCCACTTTTTTAACGCCATGAAGGACCTGATCGATGATTCCCATGGGGGGCTCTGTCCGTGGATTATCGGAAGTGATAATCGTCAGGTCACAAAGCCTTCCTGCAATTTCGCCCATTTGAGGCCGTTTATCGGTGTCCCTGTCACCGCCGCAGCCGAATACGCATATGATTTTAGCGGTCAATAGAGATTTTAGGGAAGTCAATACATTCTCAAGCGCATCCGGTGTGTGCGCGTAATCCACGTATACGAACCGGCCCGTTGCATTTGGAATCGGCTCCAGTCGGCCGGGTACGAATCGAACCTTTTCTATTCCGGCTTTGATCGCATTGAGGGCAATTTTAAGCCCAATCCCCACTCCGGTGGCCGTGAGTATGTTTTCAAGATTATATCTTCCCACGAGTGAGGATTTAAAATCCAAAGCACCTGCCGGTGTTGAAATTTTTCCTGTGATACCGTTCAGATCGTGTTGAATGTGAACCGGCCTGATCGTGTTGTCGCTTGAAAGACCGGTGGCGAGGGAATGAATGGAAAGATGCGCCAACAGTTCTTTCCCTTTGGGATCGTCGCCGTTGATGACGGCCAGGGCTCGGTCCTTTTTGGGTCCTGCTATCAGGCTTTCGGTAAAAAGTCTCTTCTTGCAGGACCAGTAGGTATGCATGTCTTTATGATAATCCAGATGGTCCTGGCTGAAGTTGGTAAACACGCCGACATCGAACCCGCAATGGTCAATGCGAGCAAGGTCGATTGCGTGTGATGAAACTTCCATTACAACATGGGTGATGCCGTCTGCGAGCATGTCCGCAAGAATTCTTTGGAGATCCAAAGATTCGGGGGTCGTAATGGGATTGGCGAATATTTTTCCTGAATAGCGGTAATTTATGGTTCCGATCACGCCGACGTTGAAACCGGCTTCTGCAAGTATACTTTCAATTAAGAAGGCGGTGGTTGTTTTTCCGTTTGTGCCGGTTATTGCGATGATAAGCAGTTTTTCGGACGGCTTTCCATAAAACACGTGCGAGATTGCGGCCAGGGCTTTCCTGGAGTTTTCAACCTCTATTATTATTGAAGGTTTAGCCACCGATTTCTGAGCGACGATTACGGATGCCCCCCGTTCCAAGGCATCCTCAATAAAGTCATGTCCGTCCGCATTAAACCCTTTAATTGCGACGAACAGCCCGCCAGGTGTTACTTCTTGAGCCCTGTAATGAATTGAATGTATTTCCGGATCCGACTCGAAACGACCCTTTCCCACCTGTTCATTCCCCTCAAACGGAATGCCGCTGATGTTCATTACTTTCACGGATTTGATTAAAGTCGAAAGTTTCACCCGCTTACCTCAAATGCCACTTCAACCGTTAACTTGTCGTGTTCCTTTTTAGGCGGTATGTTCAGGTAGTTCAGGGTTTCGCTGGCGATCTTTTTGAATACCGGTGCGGCGACAACACCGCCGTAGTGATGTTTCCGGGGTTCGTCGATGACAACCAGGATTGCCACGGCCGCTTTTTCGGCAGGTGCGAATCCGATAAAAGAGGCCACATATTTGTCCTTCGCATAGGTTCCGTTTCCATCGGATTTCTGGGCAGTTCCTGTTTTCCCGCAGGCCGAATACCCTTCAAGCATCGCATTGACCCCCGTACCTTCCTGGCCAACGACGGTTTTCATAATTTTCCGAACGGTCCGGGCCGTTTGCGCCGAAATAACCGTTTTTACTTTCTTCGGAGCAAAGCTTTTTATGAGGCGTCCGTTTTGATTTGTGATTGCCTGAACGATAAAAGGCTTCATGCGAATACCGTCATTTGCAATGACACAGGCTGCTGTCAGAAGCTGGATGGCCGAGACCGAAATGCCCTGACCAAAGGCAATCGCCCCTGTATCTATTTTTGACCATCGCTTATAGGGTGCCATGCTGCCGGCAGTTTCCCCGGGACAGTCTATTCCGGTCTTTACACCGAAACCAAATTTTCGCAGATGATTGTAAAGGTATTCCGGCCCTAAAATTTCACTTACTTTGACAGCGCCAATGTTGCTGGAATACTGGACGATTTGCTGCAATGACAGCCATCCGCGCGGTTTAGCGTCATGGATTACATTATTGCCGATTCGGTATTCACCGTTTTCACAAAAAAAGATCGTGTCGGGCGTACAGGCACCGGATTCAATCGCCGCCGCGACGCTGAAGATTTTCAGGGTCGATCCCGGCTCAAACGGGTCGGTGATGGCCCTGTTTCTCCAAAGTTCCCGGCCGAAATCTTTAAAAGCGTTTGGATTGAAAAATGGAAAATGCGCTAGAGCTAATACGGCCCCTGTTTTTGGCGCCATGACGACGGCTATTCCGGATTTGGCTGAAAAATGCGTTACCGCCTTCTCAAGCGCTTGTTCGGTGATATACTGTACCGTCCGATCAATTGTAAGGACGATATTGTTTCCACTATAATCAAAATCCGGAGTAATGTTTTTTTCAGCACCGAACCTGCGTCCCAAGGCATCCTTTAGGATCATGAAATTGCCGGCGGTGCCCCTTAAATATCGGTCATAGCGATATTCAATCCCCTCCAGGCCATTGCCATCTGTGCCTGTAAATCCAAGTACCTGTGCCGCCAGAGTTTTATTCGGATAGAAGCGGCTAGGTTCAGATATGAAATCGATTCCCTTTAGCTTAAGGTCTTTGGCCGCTTCTGCTTGTCGGGGTGTGACGTTACGCTTGATCCAGATAAAAGATCTTTTGGATGAAAGCTTACGATCAAGCGTCCTGGCGTCAATTTTCAGTAATTTCCCGAGGGCCTTTCCGGCAACTTGCTGATCCACAACATGCCGGGGGTAGGCCGCAATTGAGGTTCCATCAACACTGACGGCCATTTCCCTGAGATTGATATCGTATATCGTTCCGCGTTTCCCATGGAATTCGTATGACTTTTCATATTGCGTGGCCGCTTTTTGAGACAACCATGATCCGCAATAAATCTGTAAATATACGGCCTTGGCGCCAATAACACCCATTAAAAGGGTGAAAATGATCCCCACAATAATCGTACGGAACCTGATGTACATTTTTCGGGCCGGTTTCATGGGATGATAATTGTTTGTTTTGCGTTCGGCATGATCAGGCCGAGCCGGGTTTCTGCTATTTTCCCAATACGTTCCGGTGACTTCAGGTGTGCGAGTTCAATTTTTAATTTTTTTTGCAGGGCCATCAGGTGTTGATTTTTTTGGGTCTCTTCCGAGATGGCGTATCCGGTCCTGACAAACTGGACCCTGCACCAGGTATACAGAAGGAGTTCAGCAATAAATATGGAAAGAAGAACCAGCCAGATTCCCGATAGGTTCCGATTGGGAATATTTTTTTTCGTTTTTTTATTCATTTACAGTTTTTCAATCGCCCTCAGCCGTGTGCTTCTAGCCCTGGGATTAACGGCAATTTCTTCTTTTGTGGGCCGCAGTACTTTGGGGGTCAAAATACGTATGACTTTCTTCTTATTACAAACACACTTTGGAAAGTCCGGCGGACATATACACCCCTTTTCCAGAATTTTTACCCGTTGTTTTACGATTCGATCTTCCAGGGAGTGAAACGCTAGAACACAAAGACGACCTTTGGGATTCAATAAATCCACTACATTTTCCATGAATGCCTCGAGTCTCTCGAGTTCTTTGTTGACAGCGATTCTCAGGGCCATGAACACCCGCGTGGCAGGATGAATCCTTTGATGCACCCGTGCCCTTTTGGGAATAGCGTCGCATACGATTTGCGCCAGTTGTTTGCTCGAGCTGATTTTTTTTTGGTCGCGCACCTGAATGATTCTTCGTGCGATTTGTCGTGCCCGGTGCTCTTCCCCGTAGATCTTGAAAATATACCTAAGACCTTCTTCTGATACCGAGTTGATCAACTCTTCCGCTGTTGGGCTGGACGCTGCATTCATTCGCATGTCGAGGGGTTCATCTTTATTAAAACTGAAACCCCGTCCGCTGGACTCGATCTGATGAAAAGAAATACCGAGATCGAGGAGAATGCCGTCCACTGCGGAGATATTCAATTGTCTGAGAATTAACGGAAGATTAACAAAATTATCATGGAAGATTCGGACAATTGATTCATACGGTTTCAAGACCTTTTCTGCGTTTCTGATCGAATCGCTATCCTGATCGATGCCGATGAGAAGCCCCTCCGGGGCAATTTCTTCACAGATCGCCTTCGCATGACCCGACCCGCCAAGCGTGCCGTCGACATAGATCTTTCCCGGTTTACAGTTAAGATAATCGACCGTTTCCCTCAACATCACGGTAATATGTTGGTACAGCATGATTTAACTCCACTTCGCTCCACGAGACCTTTGCAGAACGCCCCTTTTGGCCCAATCTCTGTGTCAGGCTTAAATTTTAATCCTCAAAATACTAAATGTATTCCTGCGGTTAAAATTTTCGCCTTCCTTGAACTTGAACAAAAATGAGCATTTTTCAAAGGTCTCTCCACATAATGGGAAGACGTAAGCGGTAGGCACCGGTATAAATTAGAGTCCTAATTTTGAAATTTCGTTTCTGACCTCCTCATTTTCCATGTCTTCTTCGATGTTTAAATTTTCCTTTTCCCAGTTTTTACGTGACCAGATTTCAAAGTGGTCGAGTACACCGAGCAGGACGATTTCTCTTTCAAGTTCTGAATACTGTCGTAAAGAGGGCGGGATAAGGATGCGTCCTTGTTTGTCGCAAATGCATTCAAAAGCTCCACCGATGAAAACTCTTCTGAAACGACGCATGTTGCCGCTTTTTTCCGCCAGGGATAAAATCTTGTTTTCGATTTTGCTCCATTCCTCAAAAGTATAGGCGAAGAGGCTTTTGTCCAACCTGGAGACCATCACGCCGTCTCCACCCCCTGCTTTTAAGACATCACGAAATCTTGCCGGAATTATAATACGGCCTTTTTCATCGATCGTATGAAAAGAACTCCCCCGAAACATAAATCACCATTAACCTCCACTTTAATCCACTTTTTGCAGATAAAATAACATATTTAAAGAAGTGTCAAGAAAAAAATGAATAATCACTAATATTTTATATAATGATTTATTGATGTTAAAGGCTATAGCTTAAATAAAAATGTGGTGGAGTGATGTGGAGATCACTATATATAGTGGGATAGCACAACCGGCTCATCTTGAGAAGGCATTGTTGACCTGTCCGGCTTGGAGCGGGGTTGACAGCAAGCCCGGGTGGATGCTAATAAGTGTCATCTCTGCGTTATGCTCAAAATTTTATCCTCGGAATATCAACTATATGCCTGCGGTAAAATTTTTCGCAGGCCTTGATCTCGAACAAAAATCCTCGTTTCTGGACGGACACTAATAAACTAAGAGGTTATATTTTTTAACTAAATTGAGCGATTTTCAAGTTTGTCGCAGATACAAGGAAAATGTCGTTCCGCTATAGTCGACTATGCGGGGTGGCATCTGACGCCGTAGATGCGGTGAAATTGAAGATCCCAACGGGGTTCAAATTTTGAAAATCTATAAAGACAGAATTCATTAAGAAAATTACAAAAACAGATCGTTTTCAAAATTTGAACCGCTCAGCTTAGGTTTTATTTCGTTTCCGATTAATCAGGGTGTTAAGTTCTTTTGGGGTTGCGGCTTGTATGGGTGGACATGAACCGGATGATAAAGGGGAAATGAATATGAATATTAAACAATTTAGATATGCAGCGGATAATTTCAGTTATTTGGTTTACGGGCAAAGATTTGCTTTAGCCATAGACGGCGGTGCAGTTCAAGAGATCCTTACATTTGTTGAAACCCATGGGCTGAATCTGACAGATGTTACAAATACGCATTCACATCCGGACCACACCGCAGGCACCCAAGAATTGCTCGATGATTCCGGGTCCAGGTATATGGATTGTAAAACGCTTTTAAGTACAAAGACAATTGACCTCGAAGGCGAGGAGATTCGTGTTTATCATACCCCGGGGCATACGCAGGATTCGATTACGTTTCATTTGGGCCAGGTGCTAATAACGGGTGATACCCTGTTTAACGGTACGGTCGGGAACTGTTTTACCGGTGACTTAAAGGGTTTCTATGATTCTATTAAGCTGCTCATGGGCTTTCCCGGTGCAACGATCATTTACGCCGGTCATGATTATGTAATGGAATCAATGGCGTTTGCGAAGAAGCTGGAGCCGGATAATCGCGCTATCGATTTGTTCTTAAAGAAGTATGAGCCGAATCATGTTTATTCAACGATGGATGACGAATTGAAAATAAATCCGTATTTGAGATTTAATGAAAGTAAAATCATAACCCTTCTTGAAAAAAAAGGACTTCCGGTTGCAACGGAATACGAGCGGTGGGAATCGCTCATGTCCATTGAGTAATTGCCGAACCGGGTTAATAACTACAATATATGGTGGACATTTATTCTTGACATACAAAATACACTATCCTATAGTGACTCGAAATATTCATTTTCGATTCGCAAAAATAGGTGATGAGATAGAGGGACAGACAAAATATATCCTTTGCACAAGGAATAAGAGCTTGCACCGAAAATCGGTTGAGGTTTGCCTTAAATGCCGCTACCGGAAAGGCTGTAAAGATTTTGAGCAGTATCAACAGCCTGAGCTAACCATGGGATTGAATAAGTTAATGGGGGCATTTCACAAAAAACCCCTTGGCTCGGAGGCCTTAGATTATTTCAAAAAAGAACTAACTGATATAAAATCGCTGTGCTGAGTACCTATTCCAGTTACGCAAGATCATTCTTGGGGTCCATTCGAATTTTTTAAAAATGCTTTCATGCGATAAATAAAGCCAATGATAAGCGCCGCACTAATGAGAATGATAAAATTGGAAGCAAAAAACGTCAAAATGAAAGCGAATGGATCGTTGAGTTGGTAAGCTGATATAAGGACGTGAATCCCGAAAAGCATAAAAAAGACCCCCACAATAACTAGGACAACATGACGTATCCAGAAGAAAATGGCTGACATGGGAGTTTTTTCATTCATTTTATTTTCATCTAAAATGCCACCGTTGCATATGATCGGCCAAGTATTGTTGACATCAACCATATCCCTGAACTGCTCTATGCCAGGTATGGCATGTTGATTGAAATCATCGTATAACACCATAAAATGTTATACCGGACGGCTTGTCAAAGTGCTTAGAAGCGGTTTCAAAACCCCCTCTAGCGTCCCATGGCTGCGTTGCAAACCTCTTCAAAATGCTCACATCCTACCGTATATGCTGCGCTTTTTCATTGACTCGCGCCTTGTCCTTGAACCGAATCTGAAGCTTTGACTCCAGCAGGACCCCAGCAGAGACCAGGCGTTAAACAGCCATAATATTTTTTTGCCTAGATTATCCTCCTCCGATGGGAGGAAAGATCCCGACCCGTTCCCCTCCATCCAAGGTTGTAGAGAGATCCGCTTTGATGCCGTTAATGAAGATGAGTTTGGCTTTCTCTTGGGGTATATTCAATTGCTCAATTAAATGGCCGATGCTGATTCCACGATCGATAGGATATTGTTCACCCGATGGCGGCATGAATGGATGCAAGGTCGCAAACAGTTTGATTTTTATATGTGATTTCATTTCATTTTCCAATTCTATCGTTTCATGATTACTTTAGGTCAAATAGGCTTGAAAGTCAATGGATATGGGATTTCAAATACTGATTTGATCTTTTAATTTAACATTGAAATCCTGGACCTTTGGACCCCGATTCTTTTCTTACTCAAAAGGAAAACAAGTGAATTTTAAATTTAAGAAGGCACTGGTAACGGGTGGAGCCGGGTTTATCGGTTCGCATCTTGTTGAAGCCCTCCACCGTAAACCGAAAGATAGTGGATAGCACATCAATAAAGAAAAGTCAGGAGGTCAGGCTTCCTATGCATAAAATCCAAACATTTCAACCGGTTTGGAGAAAAATGCCTGCTTGACAATACGACCGGTATCCGGTATGTGAATTAGAGTAGCCGGCCCTACTACACATAGGGATGCTTCCCGTTACGAGATATTACCTTAAATTTTCTCTTATCCCGCCCTCGAAAAAAGAATTTTTAGCAATCATCGATATGTTGAAAAAAACCTTGTCGAGCCAAACTCAGAAAGCCGCACGAATCAACTATATGATTTGATTTCTTAGGGAGGATCAGCTGCAATGGAAAAATTGGACTGCATTTTTGGTAGATATTGGCATCATTATTTCAGGTGTCTGATGAACTGGAACAGGTTATTGATAGGCGCGGTCTGTCTGGCCACGAGCGTACTTATGCTCGCAACCGATGGCTTTACACAGGTGGACTCTGCCATGGAGCATCTGCGTCTCAATGAGAAGTGGACCGGAGATTTCGACGGTATGACGGAAAGGCGTGTTATTCGAGCCCTGGTCCCCTATAGCAAAACATTCTACTTCTTGGACGGCGCCACTCAACGTGGTCTTGAATATGAGCTTTTGAAGGAGTTCGAGAAATATATCAACAAGCGTCTCAAAACCAAACACTTAAAGGTTTTAGTGATTGTCATTCCAACCAAAAGGGACCGGCTTCTGCCCGGTTTGGTGGAGGGATTCGGGGATATTGCCGCCGGCAACCTTACGATTACACCCGAGCGGTTGAAGCAAGTCGACTTCTCAAACCCCTACTACAAGGGAGTCGATGAAATTCTCATAAGTGGCCCTGGAGCGCCTCAGGTGCAATCGGTTGGCGATCTGTCCGGTAATGAGATCCACGTCAGAGCTTCAAGCAGTTACTATGAGAGCCTTCAGAGTGTCAATGCCGGGTTCCAGAAGGCGGGGAGGAAACCGATGAAGCTGGTGCTGGCCGATGAATACCTCGAAGACGAGGATCTCTTAGAAATGATGAACGTCGACCTGGTCCCCATGATTATTATCGACAGCCACAAGGGCCGGTTCTGGAAACAAATCTTCCCGGATCTGAGTCTTCACCCTGAAATCAAGATCAGGACAGGCGGTCAGATCGCCTGGGCGGTTCGCAAGAACAGCCCTAAGCTGAAGGAAGCTATCAACGGTTTCATGAAGCAGCACAGTAAAGGAACCTTGATGGGAAATATCCTATTCAAGCGTTACCTGAAGAGCACCAAATGGGTGCAGAACCCGCTTTCTGATGCAGAGATGCAAAGGTTTAAAGAAACCCTGCAATTCTTCCAGAAATACGCCCAAATGTATGACTTCGATTGGCTCGCCGTGGTCGCCCTGGCCTATCAGGAATCCCGCATCGACCAGAGCAGGCGCAGTCCGGCGGGCGCCATTGGGGTTATGCAGCTCTTACCAAGCACGGCTGCAGATCGCAATGTAGGTATCGACAATATCGAAGAGATCGAAAACAATGTCCATGCCGGTGTGAAGTATCTCCGATTCATTGTCGATCGGTATTATGCCAACGAACCGATGGATAGACTAAACAAAGCCCTTTTTGCCTTTGCCAGCTACAATGCCGGTCCGGCCAAGGTCAACAGGCTGCGCAAGGAGGCCCGTGAGATGGGTCTCGACCCCAATGTGTGGTTTCGAAATGTTGAGATTGTCGCGGCCAAACGGATTGGTCGTGAGACCGTTCAATACGTGAGCAACATTTACAAATACTATATTGCCTATCGGTTACTAGTGGACAAGGTCACTATTAAGAAAGAAGTTAAAAAAGGGCTTGCCCAATAGGGTAATCCTGCGGTTCTCCAAGTAAGCCACATCAGTTCCTGGCCGCTACGAAACTCGGTCCTGCGCAAAGAGATCCGATGTTGAAGAAACAAAATGAAGTAACTTCTCAATATGTTCCGGTAGGCCCGCTACGCCATCCGGTAATTTTTTTCAATACGGCCAAAACTTGCCGTTAAGGGCGCCTAACAGTGACCCGCGCACGTGATGTAAAATGAGTGTGTCGCTTAG